>JBDHYV010000244.1:0-4379 GCA_039811545.1 Bacteroidales bacterium
CAGTTCGCCGAAAGGCTATCGCATGGCCGGTGATGTGGATTACCAAGATGTGCTTGGCACAGTGTCGCGTATCACGCCTGTGCCGGGTGGAGTAGGCCCGATGACCATCGTCTCGCTTTTGCAAAATACCCTCGCGGCAGCCAAAAAAACGGTTTATCCTTAGATGAAATCCATCTTGTACAGTATGGGCCGGTCGGCAATACTCCTTGTTTTATGGATGCTATGGCCTGTTGCAATGAACGGACAGACGGTTGTCTATGGCTGTACTGACCCCAATGCCACCAATTACAATCCGGAAGCCACTACCAATGATGGAAGCTGTCTTTACCCCACGACCACCATTGGGCTCCCTTTGCTCTTCGAGCTACCCAATGCGGTGAAAGAAAGCTCCGGATTAGCTTTTTTCAATGGAAAACTCTGGACTTTCAACGATAGCGGCGGACAGCCGGTTCTTTATGCGGTGGATACAATCTCCGGAAATGTTACCCAAAAGATTACTTTGGCCGGCGCAAGCAATGTGGATTGGGAAGATATTACCACCGATGACGACTTTGTTTATGTGGCTGATGTGGGCAACAATGGCGGAAACAGAACCGACCTCACCATTTACAAAGTGCTGAAAAGCAGCATCCCCGTTGCCGGAAATTCCACGGTTCAGGCCGACCGTATCTTTTTTGTGTATGAAGACCAGTATTTGCCCGGCCTGAAAAGCGACCATAATTTTGACTGCGAAGCCATTGTTGCAGCCGGTGATTCGCTTTATCTCTTTACGAAAAACAGAGCCGACCAGCGTTGTAACCTCTATCGCTTGCCCAAAACTCCGGGGAGCTACACCGCCAAAAAACTGAGTAGTTTCAACTCCAACGGACTGATCACCGGAGCCGATTTTGATACGGAAACCAGGCAAGTGGTACTCACAGGCTATTCAAAAGGCACTTATGTTCCCTTTTTATGGATCCTTTGGGATTTCCCCGGTTTCGACTTTTTCAAAGGGAACAAGCGACGGTTCGAACTGGTTAACCTGCTGGCCACACAAACCGAAGGAGTAGCTTTTTATGCTCTTTTTCGGGCTTTCGTTTCGGCTGAGAAAAGCTCTGGGTACAGCGCCAGAGTGTTTCGGCTGAATACTTCCATCTGGACCGGCTTCACCTCACTACAGCAAAACATTGAAACTACCGGGCAAAATAGAATGGAGCTGATTGAAAACCCTGTTAAAGGATACACATTGAAAATTAAGCAGATAGATTTTGAAGGGAAGTTTCATTTCTCCATATTCGACAGCTTTGGACGCCAAATGCGTGTTTTCGACCGTGAAACCCGTAACAGCGATCCATTGCAGATTGACCTGCACGGCTTGCGCGCCGGATTTTACCTTATCACTGCAACCTCAATTCATCAAACTTATTATAGCTCGTTCATACTTCCCTGATGACCCAGACAAACGATATTTTTGAAGGCGGGAAAAAGCTGCCCCTCATGGAGGAGTTTTACACGCTTCAGGGCGAAGGCTTTAATATGGGCCTCGCCGCTTATTTTGTGCGCATTGGTGGCTGCGACGTCGGTTGCAGCTGGTGCGATACCAAACCCTCTTGGGACGCAAAGCATTTTCCACCTGCCGACACCGCCGAGATTGCTCATCGCGCCGCCGCCTTCCCGGCAAAAACAGTCGTCGTTACGGGCGGCGAACCCTCCCTTTATCCTTTAGATTATTTTACACAGCTGCTTCATCAGTTGGGTGTGAAGACTATGGTAGAAACGTCGGGAGCTCATCCGTTGAGCGGGATCTGGGACTGGATTTGTCTCTCGCCCAAAAAAAATGCGCCGCCTCGCCCCGAAATTTACCCCAAAGCGCACGAACTCAAAGTGGTGATACATAATCGGAGTGACCTAGAATGGGCCGAAAAGAATGCTGCCCTCGTCAATAGCGATTGTTTGCTATTTTTACAGCCTGAATGGAGCGTATCGCAAAACATCATGCCATGGCTTACCGAATACATTATGAACAACCCCCGATGGCGCATGAGCTTGCAAAGTCACAAATATATGCTCATTCCCTGAGCAGGTTTCTCTTGATTTTTTTGTTCGTTTTTGGCCCGACAGTGGCTATCATTGCACAGCAAACGCTGACTTCACATTCGCGAAAAGCCCGGCAGGCTTACCTTGAAGCGGAGAAGTTGTATGCTGCCGGCAAGTCGGCAAGTGCTTTGGAGTTTTTAGATAAAGCCATTCAGGCCGATTCCCAATTTGTCGAAGCTTATTTGCTTCAAGGCGAGTTGTTTACAAACGAAAAAAAATTATCCTTAGCATTAGGTTCCTATGAAAAGGCCATCTCGGTTGACAGTGCCTTTTTCCCGCCGGTGTTTGTCCTCATAGGCGAACTCCAATATCGTTTGGGCGATTTTGCCCGGGCTCAAAAAAGCTTTGCTGTTGCAAGGCGTTTCGTGCCGGAAGGCGGTAAGATAGCCCAACAGGCATTCGTTTGGGGAAAAAATGCACTTCAGGCCGACAGCCTGTTGCTTCATCCCTCGGCTAAGCCTATCCGGTTTGACTTTGCCGAAGTGAACAGTGCCGGAAACGAATACATCAATGGCCTTCAGATTGATGGCCGCAGCTTGTTGTTCACGCGGCGCGCAACACGGGTTAGCGACAAAACGGGCTTGTTCGACGAGAAATTATACATGGCCGTCGTGGCCGACAGCGCAGTTTCCGCAATCGTGCCGGTTGACATCCCCGGAGTTATGGGAAATTTGGGTGCAGCAACGCTCTCGGCCGATGGCCGGCAGATATGGTTTAGCGGCTGCGGCTGGCCTCAGGCTCAGGGCAGTTGCGACCTTTACCACGTGAACCACGAGAAAGGCCGATGGTCGCAGCCCCACAGCCTTGGAAACAATATCAACACCGGAGCATGGGAGTCGCAACCGGCTCTGACGCCCGATGGCCGTGAGCTCTATTTCGCCAGCAGCCGAAAAGGTGGATATGGCGGGTCGGACCTCTATAAATCGGTAAAATTGCCCGACGGAAGCTGGAGTAAACCCATCAATCTGGGGAGTGATATCAATACTGAAAAGGACGAAATGACGCCTTTTATTCATCCTGATGGTAAGACCCTCTATTTCAGCAGCGAAGGCCATTGGCCACAATTGGGCGAGAGCGATATCTACGTTTGCCGGCTCGATGAAGCAGGAAGATGGTCAAAGCCTGTGAACATCGGCCACCCAATCAACAGCATCGCCAACGAGTTGGGAATCGTGGTCACAGCCGATGGCACAATGGCTTTGGTCAGTTCCGACAGAAAAGGCGAGCGGGCCGGATTCGACTTATTTGCATTCCGGCTAACAGAGCCTTCTGCCAAACCTCAAACTGTGCGTTATGTGCGCATTGTGGTGAAAGACCGGAAAACGGATGAGCCTTTGACTGCCAGCTACAAGGTGAGCGATTTGGCTGATGGTACACTCATCTTTAACGATTTCTGCGATGCCGAAGGGCGTTTTCTCCTCCCTCTCATGCCGGATAAAACCTATGGTTTGCAACTCGTGATGCCCGGATATCTTTTGTTTTCGGAGCATTTTGTTGCCGACACAGCCAACGATGAGCCGAGTAACGAACGCTCTGTATGGCTCGACCCTATTGCGCCAGGCGAGAAGATGGTGTTGAAAAATGTATTTTTTGAAACCGGTAAAGCCGAACTACAGCCTTCTTCATATCCTGAGCTTCAAAATATTGCTGCATTTTTGCACGAAAATCCGAAAGTCAGCATAAGGCTTTCGGGGCATACCGACAACACGGGTGTAGCCTCGGCAAATCTGAAACTATCGCTTCAACGCGCCGAAGTGGTTAAGGAATATATTGTAAATCAGCATATTTTACCCGATCGGGTAGAAACCTGTGGCTATGGAGCCGAAAAACCGATTGCCGATAACCAAACCGAAGAGGGGCGTCGGCTGAACCGAAGAACCGAAATGGAAATTCGATAGATGTAGTTTTTGGTTTCTTTGAAAACGTTTAGAATTTCATCTTGATTGCCCTGCTTCGTAATTCAGATGAGTTTTCGTAAAATGATCGAAAAGCTGTAAAATTGATTGTTTCGGAGGATCACAAGCTGAATAGGTTCATACGAGCCTGAACGGAAAATCCCCTGTATTTCTTCGAGACTGAGCTGACCCGACCCTTTGCGGTTGAGGGCTACAATCTGATCGCCGACCATGATTCCGGCTTCTGAAGCGGGCGAATGGTCCATCACATTCACCACCCTGAAGGTGTGAGCTGATCCTTTGTCCACCACCACATCGAGGCCGCTCATATTGTGGTCGAACAGACGTTTGTACTGGAAGTTTTTTCGGAGAAAGATCGTTTCGTTCTGATAATCAAGGATAATCGTG
>JBDHYV010000245.1:0-4348 GCA_039811545.1 Bacteroidales bacterium
CCGAGCAAACGCTTTTTCCAATTGACAAAGTACCTTTCGTAGGTCAGTGTCTTCTGGTTAAAAACATATTTTGGCTTGGCCATGAAAAATCATTCAGGGTTAAACAGATTTAGGGCAACAAAAATAATATTTTGGCTTAAATTTGCAAGCCTTTTTCATTCGTTAAAAAACGTAAAAAACATATAATCTTTTCTTTATGAACTCGTTTGAAATCCGAAACACTTTTCTTGAATTTTTCAGATCAAAACAACATCTTATCGTTCCATCGGCACCCATTGTTGTTAAAGACGACCCCACCCTGATGTTTACCAATGCCGGCATGAATCAATTCAAGGAAATTTTTCTTGGCAATGCCCCCATTAAATCGAAACGTATCGCCGACACGCAAAAATGCCTTCGGGTTTCAGGAAAACACAACGATCTGGAAGAAGTGGGCTACGACACTTATCACCACACAATGTTTGAAATGCTTGGCAACTGGTCGTTTGGCGATTATTTCAAAAAAGAAGCCATTGCCTGGGCCTGGGAACTTTTGACTGAGGTTTACAAATTAGAAAAAGACCGTCTTTACGTTACTGTTTTTGGCGGCGATTCGGGCGATGGCCTCGAGCCTGACCGCGAGGCTTATGACTATTGGAAAGAGATTATTCCTGAAGATCGCATACTTTTTGGCAGCAAGAAAGACAATTTCTGGGAAATGGGCGACAGCGGACCCTGTGGGCCATGTTCCGAAATCCATGTTGACATCCGCGACAACGTCCAACGCGCCACCATTGACGGCAAAACCCTGGTTAATTCCGACCATCCTCAGGTTATTGAAATATGGAATCTCGTTTTTATTGAATTCAACCGACTTGCCAGTGGACAATTGCAAAAACTACCCGCCAGTCATGTGGATACCGGAATGGGCTTCGAGCGGCTCTGCATGGCTCTTCAAGGAAAAAAATCGAACTACGACACTGATATTTTTCAGCCGTTAATACAAGAAATCGCTTCGATGTGTGGTTTTGTGTATGGCGCTGACAACCAGAAAGATATTGCTATGCGTGTGATAGCCGACCATTTGCGAGCCGTGGCTTTCACCATTGCCGATGGGCAATTGCCTTCCAACACGGGAGCCGGATATGTGATCAGGCGCATCCTCAGGCGCGCAGTCCGCTACGGCTTCACTTTTCTGGGATTCAACGAGCCATTTGTTTATAAGCTCTTGCCTGTTTTATCACGTCAGATGGGAGCCAACTTCCCCGAAATAGAAACACAGCAGCAACTCGTCAGCAAGGTAATCCACGAAGAGGAAGCTTCTTTCCTGCGCACCCTTGCCCATGGCATCCGCCGTTTTGAACAATATATAACCCAAAAATCGGACGATAAACCCATTGATGGCCCCTTTGCTTTCGAGCTTTTCGACACTTATGGTTTTCCGGTTGACTTGACTCAATTGCTGGCACGCGAGAAAAATCTGACAGTTGATATGGAAAGCTTCAATGTGCGCCTTGCCGAACAAAAAGACCGCTCCCGAAAAGCCGCCGAAGTGGCTGCAGGCGACTGGGTGAATGTGGCTCAGGCCGAGGGAATCACCATTTTTTTGGGCTACGACACACTTAAGGCCGAAACTCGTATTGTTAAATATCGGGAAGTGAGCACAAAAAAAAGAAAACATTACGAAATCGTACTAGACAAATCGCCATTCTATGCCGAGTCGGGCGGCCAAGTTGGCGACACAGGCAAGCTCACAAACGAAGATGAAACCATCATCGTCTTCAACACCTTGAAAGAAAACAACCTTATTGTTCATCTGAGCGAAACACTGCCCCAACATCCCGAAAAAACATTTATCGCCAGTGTGGATGCACCGAAACGTCAGGCCACGGCCAATAACCACTCGGCTACTCACTTGATGCACGCCGCATTACGCCAGGTACTTGGCTCACATGTAGAACAAAAAGGATCCTTAGTTGATCACGAACGACTACGCTTCGATTTCAGCCATTTTAGCAAAGTTTCGACTTCGGAAATACGGCAGATAGAACAGATAGTAAACAGAAAAATTCGCCAAAACATTGCAATAACAATCGAAAACAATGTGCCGGTTGACGAAGCAAAAGCTAAAGGTGCTATGGCTTTGTTTGGCGAAAAATACGGCGATTTTGTGCGAGTCGTAACCTTCGACCCGCACTATTCTGTCGAGCTTTGCGGTGGCACACACACACAATCAACCGGTAATATCGGCACATTCCGTATCATCAGCGAAAGTGCTATCGCTGCCGGCATCCGGCGCATTGAAGCCATCACAGGTGAGACCGCCGATGAATACAACAACCGCTTGATTGATGAGCACAGCAAAATCAGAGAGCTTGTCAAAACCACTGGCAACTTGGTGAAAGGCGTTCAACAAATGGTCGAAGCACATTCCGAACTCATCAAACAGAACGAAGCACTCCTTAGCGAGAAAGCATTAAATATAGCACGGGAGTTAAGTCGTAATACACAGAATATCAATAATAAACAACTTGTTGAGGGCAAAATCAACGCCAATATGGATATGATGAAAGCTGTGGCCGGTCATCTGAAACACCTATTCTCCAATAATACCTGCTTCCTTTTATATGGCGAATTTGAACAAAAAGCCATTGTTTGCGTTGCGTTCACCGATGACCTGATCCTCACGACAACGGCTGATGCATCGGCTCTTGTGCGAAAAATAGCTCCCATAATACAAGGTGGAGGTGGCGGACAAAAACACATTGCCACCGCCGGAGGCAAAAATACTGCAGGAATAAAAGCTGCGGCAGAGGCACTGATTCAGGAATTTCAACTGCTGTAAATGAACGTCTTACGATTCACATATTACAGTAAAATTTCAATTGTTAAAAAATATGTTAATAAATTATTTCATATTTATTGAGAAAAAGGTGCATCTTGCATCATTATTTTATACATTTACAAAAAAATAGTATTGTATTTTCGGCTATCGCTGTTCCAAATACAGAAAGAAATGATTAAAAAAACATTCTTCTTCATTTTTGTTGCTGCCTGTGTATCAAGAGTTTCGATTGGTCAAAGCACACCAAATCTCGAAGATTTTTCCATAATGAGTCCCGTTCAATCAGGAATTTATGACGCAAAAGGATGGGCAATGCAGGACAATGGAACTTGGGCTTTTGACTACAACAAGATTCCATTTACTGACAGCAGGTCAAACAACCAACGTCCGGGCGGCCTCAACGAACTGGGGCAAGATAACTTCATCTCGCTCGAACTCCATAAAATTATGATTGACGACGAGCAATACAACGTGCTCGTTAAGAAGTATCTGGACGGCGAGTTTGAGTTTGGTTATCTCCAGCGAAACTGGACATTTTACAATTCTGTTGAATTCTGGGTCTTTAAAAGCAAGAAACTGAAAGAAATTATGCCGGAAGATGTAAAATTCAACGTTCCCTACCTGACAAACCTGGAATGTTATCTTACAGGAAAAATTAAAAATTTCGAAAAGAATGTTTTTACGGATAAAAAGCTTCGACTGGCTAATTATTCCACAGGTGTGATAAATAATTTCCAGACTAACGAATTGCCTTATTACGATCAGATTATCAGACAGGTACAAGATCGAAAATTGGGTAAAACCGTAAATTATGGCAATCTTATTCTGGCCATCTATCCCATCAAGTCAACTGACAAAGAAGTAGCGCGTTTCAAACTCATCCGCAACTACCGTCACGACAACCTGAACCGCATTCAAATGTCGCCCGACAATTGGAAAGATCTCTTTGCAGAAGACTTCTATGAAGTTGATTTCAATATTTTCAACAATTTCATCCAGCAATCACTGATGTATTACGTTGAGATGGACAAAGCTCTAACAGCTTACGATGCCAATCTTCAGTGGGGCATTCTGCGTTATCAAATTGGCGATTATATTGGTGCGTTGGAAGCATTCAATAAGGCTCTGGCCGAAAATCCCAAAACGGATGACTTTATGATTTATTCATACCGAGGCAACACACGTAGCAAGATGGGGCTACACACCGACGCCATAGCTGACTTTGATAAGGCACTTGCACTGAGACCAAAGAAAATCCTGGATTATCCCAACTGGATTCGCAATTATTTCAACAGAGGTGTAGCAAAATACTATGTTAACAACGGCAGCGGAGCTTGTGAAGACTGGAAAAAGGCTTACGATCTGGGATATGGCAGCGCAAGTGAATATTTGTATGATTTCTGCGGTATGAAATTACCTTAAATCCCTGCTTATGAAAAGATTATCGTATCTTATCCTGATTGGTATTGCAATTTCTTCCATCCAGAGTAAACTATATGCTCAAAAAAAACCGTTACAGCCACC
>JBDHYV010000246.1:0-4324 GCA_039811545.1 Bacteroidales bacterium
ACGATTGTAAAACTCAAAAACATAAGGTGAGTGAAGTGAATGTGGCCCCCTTTTTGTAAAAGTGTAGCGCATGTACTGCCGCGCAAGATGAATCAGATTAGCCATATTGATTTTGTTTGGAAACCCTCGAATTGTTTAAAACGACCATAGGTTGGAAATGTTTGAATCAAAGACCATTCATTTCACAATATTTTTTAACGCAAGGTCGGTTATTAGGTTACAAGCCTAACAATTGGCAAGTTAAGGCTTAGGCATTTTTTCTAATTCAAGCACTTGAATCTTATTTGCGCCATCGGTTGATTTCCATAACTGGCTTTTTTTCTTGTTATGAACGATGATCCAGGTTTTAGAGAATTCCGACCCTTCACTTAGGATGGTCATGTAGCCGCCATCATAAGCTGTCCATTTGAATGGATGCGTATCACTATAAGTGAGACCCAACAGGGTGTAATTCACATTTTTTTCGCCGGTTCCATTAGGGTTGAACTGGATGGTGCCAATGTTGTTCAGCGAGGCACCGGGTTGTCCGGGCGTGAGTGTCTCGAACCCTTTCACGATCCAAGTGCCGGAAAGTCGTGGTGAACAGGAAGTTGCAAAAAACAGCAACAATATTGCTGCAAAAAAGAATTTCGTTGTCTTCATTGTATAACTGTTTATAATTTGGTATCTAATTTTCAATGAGGCTGACAGAATAAGGGCGGTCGGACGTGTTTCAATCAAAAAACGTACCAGCTCTAATCAAAAGCCATCTTCTGCATATAAAACACCTCCCGAACATTGTCGGCTCGTAGTTTATTGTTGGTAATTTTCTGGTAGCCTGTCAACAGGAAATAAGGCCCATACCAATGAACAATGTTGGAAAAATCCTCTTCGAGCAGGCGATCGTTGGCAAAAAGGGGCTCAACCCTTAGTTGTTCCTGCTGTCCGATAGCCTTTCCTACCGAATCGAACACTTTATAGGAAAGGATGCCATCGCGCAGGAAAGCCGTCAGAAAATCATCGCCATCGGCTTGAGCCAGAGTGATATCTTTGAGATAAGGCAACAAAGTTTTGCCTAAAGAGAGGTCGGAGCTCCAGCGCAAATTGCCTTCCTTATCAAAACAAGCATAGAGTCCCGAGAAAAAATTATAACCCTCGAATACGGTATAGGTATAGGGAATCAAGCGGCCATAGAAGTCGTAATCCATACGGGTTTCAGTGCGGTATTGTTTTTTAAACGCATCGCCTGCAAAAATGATGGCTCCTTCGGCGGCAACAAGCCTTGGATTGAAAAATTGAAAAAACAAATCCATTCGTTTCTGAGCGCGATTATTGCGCGATTGCTTTTGCCTCAAGCGGACCAAGTCATCAGTTGAGATTGCTTGATAGATATTTGAGAACTTCTCAAACCGATGATACTGAGCCACTTGTGGCTCACCGTTATTAAAAGCTACATAAAACAGACCTTTGCTTTGAAAATTCCAATCTTCGGCCTCCGCTGTAGCATTGGCGGCATTGCGTTTTGACCATTCATCGTCATAACTTCCGACAGCCACCAAAGCTCCGTTGGCATCGAAAGTGAGCGAATAGGAATGAAGGAAATTGGGCAAGGCCGAAAAAGAAATCGTTTGCAGACGCTCGCCCGAGACGGAATACACCTGAAACACATCTTCTTTATACTTTCCAGACTCAAAACGTTTTATTCCAATCATCCATTCGTTTCGCAAGGGGCTGGCGGCCACCGTCTGGATGACGGTCTGGCCGGCAAGGCCATGACCGAGGCTTCTGAGCTCATGTGTCTGAAGATCGAAAAGCAAAATATCGGCCTGATTTCGCGGAAGGTTGATACCCAATAGCACGGCATTGTTCAAGGTCGCGAAGCCGGCATATGTAGTTTTTTCGGGCAAAGTGCCTCCAAACAATCGAAAACTGCCTGATGCCCCATCGAAGCGAACCACCTCGAAACCTTCGGTACTTTTGTTGCGCCCTTGCGATAAAAACAGAAAAAAGGCCACGCTGCCTTCGGTCTTGGCAGTTTTTAGCTGGTAACCATCAGACACGGCAACATTCTGCTGCCATTGTTCGCGAAAAGCGGTATCGTAAAGTGCGAAAAACCATTTTCGTCTGCCGTCATCAGTCGTTTCGCTGGTTTCGTAAAAATACAGCAAACCATTTTCGCCCAGCACTTGGGTATCATAAACCGGCAAATCTATCCTTGAATTGATTTCGATTCGAGCCGGAGCCATCATCTGAGAAGTGGCATCCAACGCACTCAAAAGCAAAAGAAACACCATAACAAAACTTCCAAGGCGGAATGAAACAAGACACTGATAATTGCAAGCGTTATTTCTCCAAATTGAGGTTTCAATCGTTTTCATAAGCCCAGATTTTTTTGAGACACTCCAAATGCTTCGGCAGGATGATGAACTCCGGCGGGTTCCATGTGTACGATGACATCGTAAACCGATGGGATGGCTTTTCTGATTTCATCTTCAACCTGATGGCCTACCCGATGGGCTTCAAAAAGCGTAAGTTTGCCATCAACTTCTACATCTAAAGCGATCATGTAATAATGCGCCATTTTTCGGGCGCGAATACGGTGAGGGTTCGTAGCCATAGGCACTCTCTCCACCGCAGCAATAATATTTGTGTACACACTTTGATCTTCAACACCATCCATGAGTTCCCTGCTGGAGCTGATAATCATCCGTATCGCCACAAAGATAATCCACAAACTCACGGCCAGAGCAGTGAGCAGGTCGAGCAACGGCATTTTTAATACATGGGTCAACACCAAACCGCAAAGAACCGAAACCGAAATCACCACATCGTTTTGCATATTGCGGGCATTGGCTTTCAGCATTGGGCTGTCAATGCGTTTTCCGGTTGTTTTCAGGTAAAGCGCCAGCAGGTGTTTGCCGGCAATGGAAACTATCACTGCTACAATAGCAATTGCCGAGGGTGTCTCCCTTACTGTGCCCTCGTGCAGGCTTCCAACGGTAGAGATAGCCAATTGGAGGCCGGCAAAAAGGATGATAAACGCCACCAATTTTGCAGCAACCGTATCGGCTTTGGTGTAACCATAAGGATGCCGGGGGTCGGGCGGCAAATTGATGATCCGCGCCGTGAAAAGTAGAATGAGCAACGAGAGCACATCGCTTAACGAATCAACCCCATCGGCAATCACCGCCATGCTGCCACTGAGCCAACCCATCACAAGTTTGAGCAGTGACAGAAAAATGTTGGTACCCAAACTGAAATATGCAGCTCTGACGATTGTATGGTTCCGACTTTGGGTTTCGATCATGTTTATTATACATCAGGATGCAAAGATAATCCATGTTTACGAACAGCGGAACGGATGCCAAAAAGGAAACAACCTCGGCGCGAAACCCTGATTGCTGCCGAAGATGTAGTTTTGCAACATGAAAAGTGAACATCTGCGCCTTTCAATGGTTTTAAAGCGATAAAAAACTGTGGAGACCGGATTCAGGGATATAATCGAGGAGTGAAGAATTTTGTTAACTGTCAATCTATAATCAATCGGGGATGGTTCAACCAAACGGTAAAGGGATTTTAAGCGGCATCAAGGTTTTGGAGTTTGCAAGTGTGCTAGCGGGACCCGGCGTAGGTGCCGCCTTAGCTGAACTTGGCGCATCGGTTGTGAAAGTCGAGAATCTGTCAACGAAGGGCGACACCACACGTAGCTGGAAACTACCCACCGAAGACCAGAACAGCGACTTCTCGGCCTATTTTAGTTGCGCAAACTGGGGCAAACGCTCTTTGGCCATTGATCTGAAAAAGCCGGAAGCACTTGACCTCATCTATCAAATAGTTGCAAAAACTGATATCGTCATCGCAAGCTATAAGCCCGGAGATGCCGAAAAGCTAAAAGTAGATTACACCAGTTTAAGGGCAATTCAACCCTCATTGATTTATGCCCACCTGACCGGATACGGTTTGGAAAACGACCGAGCTGGTTATGATGCCATCCTTCAGGCAGAGGCCGGATTCACTTTCATCAATGGAAAGCCGGGCAGCAAACCAACCAAAATGCCTGTAGCACTAATAGATATTTTGGCCGGACATCAGATGAAAGAAGCCATTTTGCTGGCTTTACTGAAAAAGGAGCGAACCGGTGCCGGCAACTATGTCGAGGTTTCATTATTCAGAAGTGCCCTAAGCTCTTTGGCCAATCAGGCAACCAACTGGCTTGTTGCCAACACCATCCCACAAGCCACAGGCTCCGACCATCCAAACATTGTTCCTTACGGAACACTTTTTTACACTTCCGATCAGAAATTGATTGTGCTGGCCGTAGGCACTGACAAGCAATTCAAAAACC
>JBDHYV010000247.1:0-4292 GCA_039811545.1 Bacteroidales bacterium
ATGGAAAACGACTCGCCCGAGCTGGCATAGCCATATTGTTCCACCAAATCAGCAATTACCCGAATGGCTTCGCGCGCTTTTGGGGCTCTTTGTAAGGCAGTAAACATCAGATAGCCGTAATCCATAATTGCTGTTGAATCAACAAGTTCGCTGCGTCCACCGAAAGTGGTTTCGCCAATGGCCACCTGATACTCGTTCATAAAACCAATGGTGCGATAAGTGTGTGGCACCTGCGGTATTTGACCTAAAGGACGATTTGTTCCACGGTCGTAAATAGTGAGCATGCTGCCGGAGGGCCAGTCGGCGGCTTCACTGAAATACAACTCACCATAACGGATATGTGAATCTGCCGCATAACTCACCATCGTTGAGCCATCGGCAGAAGCACCTTTGGTAACTAAATAATTGGTGCAAGCTAAAGCCTGCGACCGTCCAATTCCGAGGACAATAAGAGCAAGAAAAAAAGTGCGTAAAAACTTCATTACAACAATATTTGAAAAAGTGGATAAAGTTAGAAAAAAAGGGAATCGGGGAAGATAAGAGCGCATTGGCAGTAACATTTACTTTACAGGCCGCAAAATATCAGATACATTAAACTGATATTCAAGCTCTTAAAGAGTAAAAAAAAGAGATGAAAATTAAAGATTATTGTTTAGTTTTGCGCAGCTATCATTTTGTCGGGCATCCTCTGCCCGACAAACCGTCTTTTATTTTATGTTAAACCATTCAAACATCGTAGTTGCTTTATGAGAAAATGGCGTGTTGAAGATTCGGCCGAACTATATAACATCAATGGCTGGGGCATCAACTTTTTTTCAATCAACGAAAAAGGAAACGTAACGGTAAAACCTCGTCAGGACGGCGTTACTATTGACATGAAAGAACTCTTAGACGAGTTGATGCTGCGCGATGTTTCAACGCCGGTTTTGCTTCGTTTTCCGGATATTCTCGACAGCCGTATCGAGCTGATGGACACTTGTTTCAAAGCAGCAGCAGCAGAATATGAGTTCAAAGGCAAGAATTTTGTCGTTTATCCGATTAAGGTGAACCAGATGCGTCCGGTGGTAGAAGAAATCGTAAGCCATGGCAAAAAGTTCAATATCGGACTTGAAGCGGGGTCAAAGCCTGAACTTCATACCGTGTTGGCCATCAACCCCGACAGCGAATCGCTGATTGTCTGTAATGGTTATAAAGACGAGAGCTATATTGAGTTGGCATTGCTGGCACAAAAGATGGGCAGGGCTATTTTCGTCGTAGTTGAAAAACTCAACGAGCTGAAACTTATCACCCATGTTGCCAAACGCCTGAAAGTGAAGCCTAATATCGGTATCCGTATCAAGCTGGCCAGCTCCGGGAGTGGCAAATGGGAAGATTCGGGAGGCGATGTCAGCAAATTTGGCCTCACCTCGAGCGAGCTTCTTGAAGCTCTCGATTTTCTCGAACGCAACAGCATGAAAGAATGCCTGCGATTAGTACATTTTCACATCGGAAGCCAGGTAAATAAGATCCGCCGCATCAAAATTGCCCTGCGCGAAGCCGCCCAGTTTTATGTTCAAATCTATAAAATGGGCTTTCATCTTGAATTTGTGGATGTTGGCGGTGGGCTTGGCGTGGACTACGACGGCACACGCTCGGCCAACAGCGGCAGCAGCGTAAACTACAGCACCCAGGAATATGTGAACGATGCCACCTTTTCGATGGTGGATGCCAGCGACAAAAACGGAATCCCACATCCAAACATCATCACCGAGTCGGGGCGCGCCATCACAGCTCATCATTCCGTGTTGGTTTTCGAGGTGCTTGAAAACGCCACCCTTCCAAGCTGGGAAGATGATGAAGAAATAAAAGAAGACGACCACGAACTTTTGCACGAACTTTATTCTGCTTGGGAAAATCTGAATCAGACTCGTATGTTCGAGACCTGGCACGACGCACAGCAAATCAGAGAGGAAGCCTTAGATATGTTCAGCCTCGGACTTCTCGACTTGAAAACCCGCGCACAGATTGAACGGCTCTTCTGGACTGTAGCCAAAGAAATCCAGCAAATGGCCAACGAGATGAAACGCCCTCCTGAAGAATTGCTCATTCTACCTAAATTGCTGTCGGACAAATACTTCTGCAACTTTTCGCTCTTCCAGTCGCTCCCCGATTCTTGGGCCATTGACCAGATTTTCCCCATCATTCCCATACACCGTTTAGACGAGAAGCCCGATCGGTATGCCACATTGCAGGATATCACCTGCGACTCGGATGGTAAAATTGACAACTTCATTGCCACCCGTAACTATGCCCATCACCTGCCTGTACATTCACTCAAAGGCCGCGAGTCGTATTATATCGGCGTATTCCTTACCGGCGCTTATCAGGAAATTCTGGGCGACCTGCACAACCTTTTCGGCGACACCAACGCCGTTCACATTTCGGTGGACAGCAAAGGACATTACATTGATCAGGTAATTGATGGCGAAACCGTTGCAGAAGTGCTCGACTATGTGCAGTACAATTCAAAAAAATTAGTGCGCACGGTTGAAACTTGGGTGATGACTTCGGTGAAGCAGGGTAAAATTTCGGCCGAAGAGGGAAAAGAATTCCTATCCATCTACCGATCAGGGCTTTACGGCTACACTTATTTGGAGTAAAAACCGAAGACAACTTGTCAACTTGTCTTCATGCTCTGTTTCAAATGGGTAAGCTGTTGCCAGTCAATATAGTACAATAGTTTGATACTCACGCTGTTTCCCATTGGACTATTGAAAGTTTTTTCTAAATTCCGGAAATAATTTTGGTCGAACTCATCGCCTGAAAAAACCGCATAAACGGCATTTTTCCAGATGAGAAGAAGTTCGCTGCCCGGTGCGAAATTCCATTTATAGACCATGTCAATATTGAAGGTGTTCACCGAAAAATCGTGCTGGCCATCGTAAGCGATGTTTTCCAAACCGGCATTGGGGAGCAATTTCATAAATTTTTGATAATCAACCAAAAGCCAATAATATCGCATCCCGAAAACGAGTACAGATTTTGCGCTAAAAGCATAATTGAAGTCGAAAGAAGTGGTTAGGTTTTTCACGCGACGTTGCCCAAACACGATGGCATTGTTGTTTTCTGACTCAAGTTGGGTGGCATAACCAATGTCGTGGTAGGTATCATCATAATTTATCCCCGGAATCAACAGTACATGGTCTTTAATGCGCCAACGCGGCGAAAAACCTAACCACCAGTTGAAACGGCTCCATTCGGGATGGAGAAAAACTCCAAAATTATAATCAACTAAAAACTTTTTCCGGTAATCGGGCGAAACAAAGAATACAGCGTTGAAGCTCCAGGGCTTCTGGAAATAATGCCCTTTGCAACGGGCTTCAAAAAAATCAAGTTCGCCAAAAGGATAAACATTCACATTACCGCCAATGGTCATTCGCTTTATTGTTGTCAAATATGAATTGGCACCTAGTTCAACTTTGCTGAATTTAAAAGGAACGTATTGAAAAAACTGACTGAATTCGAAAAAGTTGTTCCATTTAAGCCTCCAGGAATTGGGCTCGAAAAGGTGATATTCGAGATTAAAGCTACTCACAATTTCGTTGTTATTTTTCAGATAACCCATATCGTTTGGGTTATAGGCATCGGTTACCACTTTCACCGAGGCCGATGGCCTTAAAGCACCGTCAATCTTGCCATAGCTTAATAGAAAGCTCTCGCCGGTTACAGCAGGCTGGTCTTTCAGGTACTCCTGACTCACATTGAACATTGCATAGAACTCGCGACTGGAGGGTTTGTTGCGGAATGCCATTTCCGCGCCGGTAACATTGGCCATCCGATTTTTATCGGGTTGTGCCACATTTGTATTATACAGGCTGATTTGCGAATTGTTGGCCAAAGCCTGTTCAAACACCAGCATATTATAATTGGTGTAAGGCTCGGTCAGAATTTTTAAATCATTGCTATCGGTGGCTACTTTGGCCCAGGTGTTGGCCGTGATGGCATTGAACAGCCCGACCCCAAGGCCGAGTGAGTTTTTCCCCGAAAGCTTGGCCGCATTAATAAGCTGAACCGTTTCGGGATTGCTGATAATCTGCTGTCTATCGTAGTTCATGGCTACCTGATGATACCCTTTGGGCGTGGCTCCGATACGTCGCGAATAGAAAAGCCCGCCTTTGCTAAAAAGCTCTGTCCCCTCAGTAAAAAAAGGCCGTTTCTCATCGTAGAACACCTCGAAGGGCGTCAGTGAATAGATTCTTTTATCCGATTCCACCTGTCCGAAATCGGGAATGAGGGTTAAATCAAGAGTAAAA
>JBDHYV010000248.1:0-4288 GCA_039811545.1 Bacteroidales bacterium
GTACCGAATACATAATCATGTTGCCGGCCTGTCCGCCCGAGTTCAGGGCAATGTATTCGTCTTCGATATTGTCGGGAGTAAAGGTTTTTGAGGCTGCCAGCACATCATCGGCATTGAGGCCACGACGTTTGACAACATCACCAAAAGATTCCTTTCCGTATGGGGCACCTAACTGCTCTCCGCCGGAGCTCTGGCCTTTCTTGCCGCAGCCCGGCACGATGAGCATAAGGATCATCGCTGTCAGAAACAGGGCAGCCATAGAATGAATAAGATTTCTTTTCATATTATTATTCAATTGCTTATTTAACATTTGTGATCCTTAATTATTTATTGATGAGCTCAGAAAGCAGTTTTTTGGCACGCAGACCAACGTCGGCTGTTTTCACCTGATATTGCCAGTATTGTTCGGCCCACAGGAATGCGTCGCGCCATTTTCCTTCGGCGGCATAGCGTTCGTAGTTGGCTTTGGAGGTCTTGGCTTGTTCAAGCTGGTCGAAAGCATCCACCACAAGTGCTTCAACATAAGGATATTTTTCGTATTTGTTTTCTTTCAGGTAGGCCACCACGCTGTTGATGACTTCCTGGGTTTCGTTGATAACCTTGATTTTATCTTCGTAGTTTTTCTTGTATTGTTCGAGTTCCTTTTGGGTCAAGGTTGCTTCTTTGGCTTCTTCCGGCGAAGGTTTATAACCTTTTGGTCTTACTAACAAAATTCCTTCCATTTCGAGGTGAAGTGCCGAGCAGAATTCAGTGCAATAATAGGGAAACACACCGGATCGGTTGGCTTTGAAGGTGAGCGAGGCGGTTTTTCCGGGCTCAAAACTGCCATGGATGCCATAGGTTGAAACGGTAAAGCCGTGGGTTTCGTCTTCTGCACGTTCCAGATTGGTCAGGTGGAATGTAACCACGTCGCCCTCTTCCACTTCTACAATTTCAGGGGTGATGTGCGAGCGGATCAGAGTTCCAAAGACGTGAACCCTATTGCCTTCGCGTTCAATCTTTTCCTGACCAGCCACAGTGCGGAAGCGCGAAATTTCACCCGTGCGGGTGTTGGTTCCCAGCGGATAACGAATAATCGGTTTGATGGTGGTGCGCAGCACGCTCACCGAGCCGTAAAGGTTGGATTGTGGGATACTCATGGTGTAAATATCGCGCATATCGTCGGACGAGATATCAATCAGGTGCTGATAGCTCGGACGGGTAGGGCCAATATTGATGTGCTTGTCGTAGAGACCTTCTTTATCGGTTACAGTGAGGTAGTTGGAGTGCGGCTCGGCCGAATTTCCCTGTGGAGTCATCAGATGGCCCGGACGGAAGCTTAATGCCAATTCACCTTCAATTTTCATGTCTTTATAATTCCATCGGATGATTTTTTTATCGTTGAAAGCCGAAGCATAGGCCACGTTTTTGCGATAATCAAATGCGATATCCATCACTTTCTGGCCGAGTGCGAGTTTGCCATATTGAACAGCTTCGGTGTTGAGCGTGGGGATTCCCAGCACAGCCTGGCCAAATTGTTTCTGGTCTAAGGCAGCTTTGGTTTTGGCAAAGTCAAACACTTGTGCTTCGTCGGCAGCAGTGATGAAGAAATTGCCCGATGGATCGGTTTTCACGCTTCTTGCCGGGGCTCCAAGTGGAATCAGGGCGAAAGCACCGGCATCCACCAAATCCTGTGTCGAAACCAAAGCCATATCGTTCAGTTTGGTAGTCTTCAGCTTAGCGGCTTTTTGATAATCAAACACATACACATAGTGGTTGTTTTTGAAGCTGGCCAATCCAACAACAAGTCCGTTGGAGGCAGCGCGGCCGGCATCGAAATAATCGAGGGTGAACGGTGGCAGTTCAACCGTGAAAGATTCTTCTTTGATTAAACGTCCGATGTGATGGCCAGTGCCGGCAGCATCTTCGCTGTCGTGGAACTTCCACATGGTGATTCCCGATTTGAATTTCGACTCATAATCGTTGTCAACGGAAGCTGTTTTTTCGTTCCAGGGAGTGGGGAACTGACTGGTATGAATCACATATTCGGTATTTGGAGTTACGGCTACTCCGGGGAAAGTGCTCACAAAAAATGGGTGCATCAGCACTTGTTTGGTTTCAAAGTCGTCCAATCCGAGCAGGGCGATGCGCGAGTTCCCGCCATCGGTATAAAAGAGGTATTTTCCATCGTATTTGCCGCCGGTTTCGCTGAGCGCAGGAAATCGCATATCGCCATAACCGGGCAAAAGGTTGTCGTTCGTACCCTTTTTAAGCATCAGCGTGCTTTCGTCGTCAAATCCATAGCCCTGCCAGGGCTCGGGTGAAAATACGCCAACGTATTTATAGATACGCATGGAAGGCAGCCCATATACGATCATGGTGCCTGAATTGCCGGAGCCAACGAAAGCAAAATATTCGTCGCGTCCGCCTCTGGGCATAAATGTTTTGACAGCCGAGAGTACATCGTCGTCCGTTAAGCCTCTTTTTTTCTTCACATCAGCAAGTGATTGCTGCGCGATGACTTCAGACGACACCATACAAACCATCAGTAACAATGCCAACAGCGTTGATAGCTGTTTAAATGTGTGTTTCATACGAAAAAAGATTAGTTAATGGTGTTTATTAGATTGAAAAATGTGTGCATAAGCTGAAAACAATGCCAACTCATATTATAAAAGGTGCATAATATGTTAACAAAACTAAATGCTACCTCCTGTTCACACAAAAAAATGTAGTTTGAAATCCTGAAATACAACTACTTACTAACTAATCTTATTTATACTTATTCTAAATAATGAGCTAAGTTCTTGCAATTTCGTCATTTCGTTACGTGAATATTGGTATGCGCTTCAGCCTGTGAGACTTGGCTTTCCAAATCAGAAGGCGATTTTTTTTGTTTTAATTCCTGAATTAATCTATTTTTGTTGGACAAACAAAGAAGTCGTAAACTAAGAAAACCGCTTTTCAAATTGGAAGTATTCAACCATTCGTTATGGCTGTTGGTCAGTTATCAAAACATAGGCTTTTCAGTTTATGGGCTTTTACTTTTTGCGAAGGAAAAACGTGTCGCTGATTTATTTTTTGGTTTGTGCTGCTTCTTTATCGGTGTTGATATTTTTTTCTATCATCTTTTGTTTTTTCCTCATCATCCATCACTTGTCAATGTTTCTCCGGTTCTGACAGCGATTGTATTTTTACCTGTTCCATTATATCATCTGTTTCTGAGGGCCGACAATGTTGGGCTCTTTCGTTTTGGCAAGACTGACTATTTGCATTTCGCGCCATTTTTTTTAGGAACAATCTGGATATCGGCTGACTATCTGTTTGGGTTGAGCGTTTTTTCACCAAGTCATTCTGCGCCCATTCTCTGTGGTTTATTGATTTTTCAGGCGATTTTATATTTTCTGAAAAGCAAGTCCTGGATCAGGAATGCTGACAGCTCTGCTGAGCAACAATATATTGGCAACAGCCTGTCGGTCAACGCTTTTTATCTGATGTTGATTTTTGTTGTGGCCCGTAACTTCATTTCATTTTCCGAAGGCCATCATTTCAGCTCGTTCTATATCCTCTTGCTGATTGTGTTGAATTTGATTTTTGTTTTCAATGCTTTTCGCAACAGAGCACATACGTCAAACGAGCAGCCCGAATCGGTTACCATTGCCGGAGGCGAAACAACGTCGAAAGACAAATACACGACCTCGCCTATCCATGATGACATCAAAAAAGCCTTGATCGAAAGTCTTGAAAAATATTTTGCCGAAAAATTAAATGACTATGATTTAGCTGCAAACAATGGAAACTGGCAGTGGGTCGCGGGTTCTGGTTGTGACGCCTCTCCGTACTTTCGTGTTTTTAATCCCGAAATTCAGCAAAAAAAATTTGATCCCGACGAAAGCTACATTCGCCACTGGATCCCTGAGTATGGAACAAAAAAATATCCCGAACCTATGATCGAGCATCGCTTTGCTGTTGACCGAGCACTGCGGGAATACACCAAGGTCTTAAAAGGAAAACGAAGCTGATGGAAATTTTAGTTACCGGTGCAACCGGCTTAATAGGGCGCGAACTTGTCAGTGAGCTTTTAAAAAAAGGCCATCAGGTCACTGTGGTAACACGAAAGGCAGCTTCTGCAAAAAACTTATGGTCATCCCCCGTGAAGGTGATCGAAGCTCATTTGACGGAAGCTGCTTTGCACGACGATTTAAGTTCAATCCATGCGGTGATTCATTTGATGGGCGAATCGGTCGCGGGACGATGGACAGCACAGAAAAAAAAGCAAATCTATGATTCGCGCATCTTAAGCACAAAA
>JBDHYV010000249.1:0-4264 GCA_039811545.1 Bacteroidales bacterium
TTGCTTGCAATCCGAAACGTGTAGTCTGCATCCATCGGTTTGTTTTCGGAAACATCGGAAAGGCCTGCCGCATAAATCCAGTCAATTCCTTTTCGATGATCAACGACTAAGGCCACGATGCCGGGCACTTTCACATTCAGAACAATAGAATCCGTCACCGATTTCATCCGGTTGATCAGATTTTGATTTTGATCTTTCAGGTCTTCTTTTTTGCAGGAAGTGATCAGCATTGCGCCAATCAGTGCCAGCCTGAACAATTGTTTCATTTGGTTTTTCATTATCGGTTTGAGTTTTTGTGGTTACATCAAAAGGTTCTGATCAAAAAAGTCGTCAATCCCATGCTGGTAGAGTATCATTACCAATTCAAAACAAGGCACTCCAGGGTTTATTTTATGCCCGGTAAACGACCGTCTCAAGCTGAGGGATAAGTTGTTGAAGTCAATCAGGTTCATCCTTTGGACTTACTTGGGAAACTGTGAATTATTTATTTGTTCGATAGCTTATTTATCATCCTGTCAATGCTTTGAGTAACATAATGCCCGCTTACACTTTTTCAAGTTCTTCCATGAGTGCTTTTCTGCTGGGATATTCAGCTCTCAAATGAGCCACAACTTCATCTGCTATGTCTCTTGCTCCCAGCTTGATAATCTTGCGGATATATCGGCATGCAGTCTGGTAATAGTTTCGTCCCACATTTTCTTTCAAATAATTCAGCACTGCATCCGCATATAATGCTGCGATTTCTTTGGAATAGAGCTTCGAGAGGTATTTTTCGTAAGCATCTAAGGTGTTCAGGCTCGGTGTTTCTTTCACCAATGCCAATAGCCGGGGCCACCATTGTTCTTTGATGAATATTTGGGCAATCATGCCCGAATCTAGCCATCGGTTTCTTTTTGAAATGTCCTGAATAACCGCTTCAATGAATGTGTTCCATTGTTCGGGTTTAACCTGCTCTTTCAGTATGGCGTAATAATCCTGTTCGTTATTGAAATGGTCAATAAACAAAAAGCGTGCATATTCGATGATCTTTTCAGTATCATTTTGAGCCTGAGCTATTTTCAACAACCAGTCGTACCAATCTCTTGCTAAACCCGGTTTTTTGTTCATATCATAATTGATACCGTCTTTGGCAAGTGAAATTGCTCTGTCGAATTCCTTCCCCTTCAATGCCTTTTCGATGGCTTTCTGTCTTAAATTTGAATTATGAATGTTTTCTTTAAGAAATTTTTCTGCTACACTCTCGTCTTTGGTTTTCAGCAACACTTCGTACTTGATGTTTTGTGCCTCTTCCATCTCATACTGAGATTTTTTTTCCTGATCAATTAATTTAAGAATACGAACTGTTTCTTCTTCAGTCTTTATAAGTAAAGCCGAAAGGCGCAGGACGTCTAAATGCCAATCCCACCCTGAGAAGACTTGTTTTTCATACGATGTAAAACAATATTCGATCAGTTGTTTTCGGGTTTCTTCGGGCAGTTTTTCCGTTGCCATGCGGTCGAGCATCTGACAGGCTGCTTCCACACATCCACCGATGTCGCCATTGCTGTCGTCGGCAAATTGCAGTGCCAGAGTCATTTGTTCCATCACCGCAGCGCAAATAAAAATAGTGCTTCTAAAATTTCGTCGATCCATTTGTTTCTGCGCCGACACTAACAGATTGTCAACAGCGCGGTTCACCAACCTTGATGACGACCAATCAATGAAGCCATGTCTATTGGAAACTGCTTTTAGAATTGATTTCACTTGTTTGGCATAAACCTCTTTGGACTCATTGGTATTGTGTTGGACAAAGGATGACAGGATCACATTCCGGAATGAGGCATTTTCTAATGCTTGTTCACGAACAAATTGCATCAGTTCATCGTGGCTGACTTTGGCGAGCAATTCGTCGAGCTGTTCGGTAATAGTTTTTCGTTTTGCAGGAGTCTTATTTTTTGTTTTTTTCTTTCCTGCCGTCAGCCCCAATTCATCCTGCTGCAGATAAAAAATAACGGCCACCACGTGCTTGCAAACCGGCCCCATATCGTAAGGACAATTGCACACATGCTCTGTGATAACGCCGTTTTTCAGGGTGAGTTTCACCGTATAGTCTTCAGTGCCTTCCACGATGGCTTCATACTCGCCCGGGCTGATTTCTTCGGGTTGATGCACTAATCCGGTTTTAAAATATTTCAAACCACGTTTCAAAATGGTTTCGTCAACATATTGTTCAAAATGGTTTAATGGAATCTGCATCGTCATTCTGATCTGTATTTTGTTAAACTCAACTTTGTTTGTGTTGTGAACTCGTATGTCGTGTTTTGTGGATGTCTTTAGGTTTTTGCGGGTCATGTTTTGTCTCGAATAGGGTCTGATGTTTCCCAGAAACGATTCTTTGATGGTATTCCGTCAGCTTTGAGTTGCTGTTGTTTGAACTTATAACGATTCATCACATCATTTTTGACAAAGTTATTGAGATTAAGGCTCAAAAATAATGATTGCGTTTTATTTATTCTCGTTCATCTGAGCAACAGGCAAAAAAAATCCGACAAAAGTGTCGGATTTGAAAGATATCGGAAAGGTTTTCCCGTTCAAAAACCTACTGTCAGTTTAATAGCGGTAATGGTCGGCTTTGTAGGGGCCTTCCACCGGTATTCCGATGTATTCAGCCTGTTCGGGCGTCAGTTTGGTCAGTTTCACGCCAATCTGTTCAAGGTGCAGGCGGGCCACTTCCTCATCTAAATGTTTTGGCAGGCGATACACATCCACAGGATATTTGCCACGCTTTTCCCAGAGGTCGAGCTGTGCCAGGGTCTGGTTTGTAAAGGAGTTACTCATCACAAAACTGGGATGTCCGGTGGCACAACCCAGATTCACAAGGCGGCCTTCGGCCAGAATGAAAACAGAGTTTCCGGTTTCAAAGGTGTATTTATCCACCTGTGGTTTGATGGTAGTTTTCACCACGCCGGGGGTAGTTTCCAACCGACTCACCTGAATCTCGTTGTCGAAATGGCCAATATTGCACACGATGCTCTGATCTTTCATCTGTTGAATATGTTCGAAAGTAATCACATCTTTGTTGCCGGTGGCCGTAACGTAGATGTTACCGATGGGTAGTGCCTCTTCGATGGTGGTTACTTCAAAGCCTTCCATGGCAGCTTGTAGTGCGCAGATTGGGTCAATTTCGGTAACGACCACCCGTGCGCCGTATGCGCGCAGCGAGCGGGCCGAACCTTTTCCAACGTCGCCATAGCCAAGCACCACACACACCTTTCCGGCGAGCATCACATCAGTGGCGCGTTTGATGCCATCGGCCAGCGACTCGCGGCAGCCATAGAGGTTGTCGAATTTCGATTTGGTCACCGAGTCGTTCACATTGATGGCCGGCACAAGCAGTTTGCCAACTTCTTTCATCTGGTAAAGGCGATGCACGCCGGTGGTGGTTTCTTCCGAAACGCCTATCCAGTCTTCAACGGTGCGGTGCCAGTGATGCTGGTCTTCGTGATAGGTTGCCGAGAGGGCTTTCCAAAAAGCAGTTTCTTCGGCATTGTTTCCGGTTTGGGTCAACAGCGCAGGGTTTTTCTCGGCTTCATATCCTTTGTGAATCATCAGTGTGGCATCGCCTCCATCGTCCACAATCAGATGAGGGCCTTGCCCGTCAGCAAAGGTGAGTGCTTGTTTGGTGCACCACCAATATTCGTCGAGGGTCTCGCCTTTCCAGGCAAACACCGGAACGCCGGCGGCAGCAATAGCGGCTGCAGCATGGTCTTGTGTCGAGAAAATATTGCAACTGGCCCAGCGCACCTCAGCACCAAGCTCAACAAGGGTTTCGATGAGCACGGCAGTCTGAATGGTCATGTGCAGCGAGCCGGAAATACGGGCACCTTTTAACGGTTTCGACGGCCCAAATTTTGCCCTGAGCGACATCAGTCCGGGCATCTCTTTTTCGGCAATCTCAATTTCTTTCCGCCCCCAGTCGGCTAAACGAATGTCAGCCACCTTATACTGAAGTGACTGTTCAACAATTGTTTGACTCATGATAATCGTGTATTTTAAGGCTGCAAAAATACGGTTTATTTGAACGCAATGTGTTTGGGGGTTAGGATTCAAGGGTTCAAGATTTAAGGGTCAAAGTTCGAGGTTTAGAAATTTTTTGCACTTCGACTGCTGCGCGCTCAGTGCATTGCTTTTTTCTTTTTTCTTTTTTCTTCTAAGTACATGACAAAAATTTACAGCAGTCAATAAATTTATTTATATCATTAGAGAACAACGCGTTGGCAATAAA
>JBDHYV010000250.1:0-4237 GCA_039811545.1 Bacteroidales bacterium
CTGGACATCGCGATGGGCGGCTCGACCAACACCATCCTGCACACGCTGGCCATTGCGTTCATCATGGGTTTATCGGCACTCAGTCGTTCGACTGAAATTTTAGTGGCCGGCATCCCCTTGCTTTGGGGAGTGGCCGATGCAAAAACATTAAAAGAAAAATGGCTTTTGGTTGCGCAACATAAAACGAAAATTACCGTCGTCATTCTCGTTGTTGCGGCCATTGGAAGCCTGCAATTGTTTTATTACAAAGCATACACAGGTAAATTCATTTTCAACAGTTACGGCGCCAATGCCGGCGAGGGCATGGAATTTCTGCATCCCTACATTTTGGAGGTTTTGTTCAGTTTTCGCAAAGGCTGGCTACTCTACACCCCAATGATGGGTCTATCGCTACTCGGTTTCGTCAGCCTCTACCGCAGTCGAAAAGAGCTGTTCTGGAGCATCTTTCTTTTCTTCATCGTTTCTTTTTATGTCATTGCCAGTTGGTCGTGCTGGTGGTATGCCGATAGTTACAGTCAGCGCCCGCTTATCCCGATGTACGTCTTTTTATCGTTGCCACTGGGCTTTCTGATTCAGAACCTTTTTGATAAAGGCCGGACAATCCGCTGGTTGATTTTGACCCTTTTGGCGATTTTGCTCGGTTTCAACCTCTTTCAGAGCTGGCAATTTCTTCGAGGAATCATTCACAGTTCGCGGATGACACAGCCTTATTACGAAGCTGTTTTTCTCAAAACACAGATTCCTGAGGGTGCAACAAAGCTTTTGCTTATTGACCGAAACAAAGACCCGAAGCTGATTTTTGAAGAAGATAGCTTCAGTGCCAGAACCATTGTTGTTCAGAATCTTGAGGCTGATGCTGCTGCCCGCCCCTCGCCGGATGGGTCAATGGCCGTGGAACTAAGGCCGGATAATCCCTTCTCGTCAGCCATTGATCTTGTTTACAGTCAACATCTTGCCGTAAAGGATTATGGGCTTCTGAGAATCACCGCTCTGGTCTATTGCCAAACCCCGCCCGACGATAACCCGACAAGTCTAACGGCCACCTTTATGCACAAAATGTTTGCCTATAACTATCGCAACCAAAGGCTCACCAATGCCGCCACACCTCTTGGGCAATGGGTGGAAGCCGAGATGCTTTACCTTATCCCCGAAGTGCGAAGACCTGACGATATTTTCAGGTTCACCGTTTATCACACCGGTCAGATGCCTGTTTGGGTGAAAAATGTAAAAATCGAACTTCTTGAACCCAAAAACAGCTCGCAAATTCGATAAACATCCGCCTGTTTTTCCTTGTGAACGCGACTTTCTGTCGTTAAAAATATTTTTTCAATACGTCAATTTTTTTATTATAAAAGCACGTAATTTTGAAGAAAAATAGCATGAAAAAAACAATC
This sequence comes from Bacteroidales bacterium, assembly GCA_039811545.1. Classification (GTDB taxonomy): domain Bacteria; phylum Bacteroidota; class Bacteroidia; order Bacteroidales; family F082; genus JALNZU01. Next base: position 1,395 of record JBDHYV010000250.1, read on the forward strand.
CACTTGTTGCTCTTTATGCTACTTACTTGTTTCGATGTTTTTGCACAACCAAGTCAGGCAAAAATTGACAGCCTCATTCGCATATTGAGCAGCCAAACTGGTCAGGAAAGAGTGCTCACCTTAATTCAATTGTCGGAAGCCTATCGCGAAATCAGTGCCAAAAAGACTTATGAAACGGCCGAAACTGCCAGTCGCTATGCCGATGAGGCCGACTTGAAAAATATGCAAGGAACCATTCTTTTATCCATGGGTAAAAGTGCAACTACCTTAGGCGATTATCCAATTGCTCTTAACTATTTGGAAAAAGCGGTCAAAGCATTTGAAAAATCAGAGAATTTTAAAGAGCTGATAATCAGTATTTTCAGCATTGCTAATGTTTATAAAAATATGGCTGATTATGCCGAAGCCGATAAGTTTTATATCAATGCCATCCATTTGGCCCAAGAGCATGGTTTAGTGAGCCAGCAGGCTGCCTCGGAATTGAATCGCGGCAATATGTTTTTTGCCATTGGGGATTACGAACAAGCTATGGAGAGCTATCAGAAAGCCAAAAAACTCTATGAAGGCATTAACGAAACCGACCGGCTAGCATTGTCACTCACCAATATTGGCTTGATTTATTGGCAATGGAACAAAAACGATCTGGCTCTCGAGATGCTCCTGAAGGCAAAAGATATTTTTGAAGAGAAAAAAAATTACGTGGAGATGGGCAAAGCCTATAATAACATTGGGCGACTCTATCATCAGGATTTTCACGATACGACCAAAGCTTTGGAATATTATCAAAAGTCGCTAAAAATACGCGAAGAGATTGGCAATCAACTTGGTATAGCTGTTGTGCTGGCCAATATAGGCTCCGTTTACCGCGATAATCAACAATATGAAAAAGCATTTGAATATTTCGACCGCTCCCTGTCCATCAGCCGCATGATTGGCTATAAAGAAGGTATTTTGTTGGGAACTTTCTATTCGGGAATGGCATATCAAAAGAAAAAGAATTACGAAAAGTCCAACATCTTGATGGACAGTGCATACATAATGTCAAAGCGTTATGGCATCACCAATTACTTCCCGATGATTAATGAAGCCAGACTGAACAACTATGCTGCTTTAGGTCAATATTCCGATTTTTTGAATGAGTTTAAAGAATATCAAATCCGACATGATAGCTTGAAATCAGAAGTGGACGAGTTGCGGTTTTCTGAGTTGGAAGCGCGAAATGAGGCTGAACGTTTAAAAAAGACAATCGAAAAAATTCAATCGGCAAACCAACAGTTACAGCATCAGATGCTAAGCCGCAATACGCTCATCGTATTTTTGTTGCTCATTGTTTTTGTTATGACGATTGCGCTTGTTGCCCGAAAGAAAAAATAGTTCTTATGTTTTAATAGGCTCTTTCGTTTCGCCCCTCGATAAAGTTGATAAAAGAGCGGTTCACCACTTTGTTGCCACCCGGAGTGGGATAGTTTCCGGTGAAATACCAATCGCCCCGATGTTCGGGAGTAGCTGCATGAAGATTTTCGATACTTTGATAAACCACTGTTATCTTGGCCTTTATACCCGAAGGAGTAATCATTTTGGCAATTCTTTCTGAAATCTGGTCGGCAGTAAAAGGTTTGTAAATCATCTTCACATGGTTCACCATTTCCTCCTTTGGTAGTTTTTCCTGCGCTTTACACAAACGGTAAACCTCGTTGATAATCCCTTCTTGACGCGTATCCCTGAGCAACGAGATGGCAGCTCTGAAAGCGATAAAATCGCTAAGTTTGGTCATGTCAATGCCGTAGCAGTCAGGATAGCGTATTTGTGGTGCCGATGAGGCAATGACGATATGTTTTGGTTCAAGGCGGTCGAGTATTCGCACGATGCTATTGCGCAAAGTTGTGCCCCTGACGATGGAGTCGTCGAGCACTACCAGATTGTCCACCCCCGGAATAACTACGCCGTAGGTCACATCGTATATATGCGCCACAAGGTCGTCCCGCTGGTTGTCCTGGGTAATAAAGGTTCGCAGCTTCATATCTTTCACCGCGATATCGTCAACGCGCAGCCTGACTTCAAAAATCTCATCGAGGAGCTCTTTGGTCATCTTCTCGCCCAGAGCCAAAATCTGGTCTTTTTTCATTTCGTGGCTATAGCGGTTCAGTTCCTGTACCATTCCTCTAAAGGCTGCCGAAGCCGTATTGGGAATATAGCTGAACACAGTATTTTTCAGGTCGAAATCAATGGCTTTCAGCACCAAGGGAGTCATCAAATTACCTAATGATTTTCGTTCTTGGTAGATATCGGGGTCGGTTCCACGGGAGAAATAGATTCGTTCGAAGGAGCAGCTCATTTTCTCGCCGGGCTGTTTGAAAACCTGTTCCGACCAGCTTCCATTTTTCTTGATTATTAATGCGTGTCCAGGTTTTAACTCACTTATCTGCTGTGCTTTGAGGTTAAACGCTGTGAGAATGGGAGGTCGTTCGGAAGTGGCCACCACCACTTCGTCGTCGGCATAATAATAGGCCGGCCTGATGCCGTTGGGATCGCGCATCACAAAAGCATCGCCATGCCCGAACATTCCGCCAATGACGTAGCCTCCATCCCAATATTGCGAGCTCTCTTCCAGAATGGAGCGCACATCGAGTTCATCGGCAATCTTATGGGTGATCTCGCGTTTGCTGCATCCCGAGCTGCGATATTTTGCGTAAATACGTTCGTTTTCCTGATCGAGAAAATGGCCAATCTTTTCCAATACCGTAACCGTATCTGAAGTTTCCACAGGATATTGTCCTAGCTCCACCAATTTGTTGAACAGCTCATCCACATTGGTCATATTAAAATTTCCTGCCAAAACTAAG
>JBDHYV010000251.1:0-4225 GCA_039811545.1 Bacteroidales bacterium
AAAGCAATCATCAGCAAGTTGAACATCAAACCGCCAAAATTATCCACACTCAGAAATAGTTTCATCAATTCTTCGAAATAGGAAACTTGTTGATGCATCCAAGTTTCAAGGGTAGCAAGATTTTCAGGTAGGCGGATTGACTGATTAAACTCCGAAAGGCGATAAATAAGCGGCAGGCTGACAAACATCAGCCCGATGGCCGGAAGATAAATTAGCGGCTTTTTAGGTTGTCGAACGCCAAGAAACTGCATAAGGTTGAGGTCAACCAGCCATGCCAATGCAATAGGCGGAAATATAAACAAACCAAGCTGTGACGAAAGTTGTATGATGCGTGCAGCCTGCAGGCTGGCAGGATTGCCGCTTGCAAAATCCAACGAAGTCCCTGGCGAGGACAATCCGCATATATACAGGATGATAAGACCAATGAGTATTCCCAGAATGGCACCAAAAAGAAGAAGCCCGAAAAAAATAAACAGTTGAAAAAGTGGAGTGGTTTTGCCAAAAATAGGGCGGAATCTGTTACTCATGCGCTGTGTTATCGGTTCAATCGTGCAAAAGTAGTATTTTTACCGCCGTTTTACACTGCTTGTAAGGCGAATAGAAAGTGTTGAAATCCAAATAGATTTAAATTTGATCAAGATAGGATACAGGGAAATTGGATTATTCCCCATTCTGCTGGCACCGATGGAAGATGTGAGCGACCCGCCTTTCAGATATGTGTGCAAGCTCTTTGGTGCCGACATCATGTACACCGAGTTCATCTCGTCGGAGGGCTTGATTCGTGATGCAGCCAAGAGTGTGAAGAAGCTCGATTTCAGCGATTTTGAACGACCGATTGGGATTCAGATTTTTGGCCACGATATTGACTCGATGGTGCGTGCAGCCGAATATGCCGAGCGCGCTCAACCAGATATTATTGACATTAATTTCGGCTGCCCGGTGAAAAAAGTTGTTGCCAAAGGTGCCGGCTCGGGCATTATGAATGATATTCCGAAAATGGTGGCCATGACCGAAGCCGTTGTAAAGGCCGTGAAACTACCCGTAACCGTAAAAACCCGCTTGGGTTATGACGAAGATCGAAAGGATATTGTTGAAATTGCCGAACGCTTGCAGGATGTGGGTATTCAAGCCTTGACGGTTCATGGAAGATTGCGTACAACCCGGTCGAGTGTACCGGCCGATTGGACTTTGATTGGAAAAGTGAAGAACAATCCCCGTATGCACATCCCCATCTTCGGCAACGGCGATGTGGTGGATGGGCTTTCGGCCCGCCATTTTCGCGATACTTATGGCGTTGATGGACTGATGATTGCCCGTGGAAGCTATGGCAATCCCTGGGTTTTTCGGGAGGTGAAACAGTATCTGTCCGACGGAACCCTGCCCGAAACTCCCGATATTCACGAACGAATTCGTATTTCAGGTATTCACTTGCAGAAATCTATCGAGTGGAAAGGCGAACGACAGGCCATCATGGAAATGCGCAAACATTGGAGCGACTATTTTAAAGGGTTTCCCGCCTTCAAACCATATCGTATCAGGCTTATGCAAGCACTTGTCTATGAGGAAATTACACAAGTATTCAACGAAATTGCTGAAGTATTTGATGGCGTAAAACCTATCAAAAATCAGCCGGCCGATGAAACTACCGGATATCAAGGTCGGGCCGGAGAATGCCGCCTGTGAACATGTCGCGAACACGTAGCGGTTTTTGTAGATGGATGGTTTTCAGACCCAATGCACGAGCCGCCTCAATATGGGCCAAGGTATCATCAATAAACAGCGTTTCGGCAGGTTTAAGACGGTGTTGATTGAGTACAAACTCAAAAATTTCGGGATCGGGTTTGCTCAGATGTAAATCGAAACTGAAATACGACTTGGTGAAAAGCTGGTCGAATTCGCGGTAACCAAAACGAAGTTGTAAATCACGAACATACACATCGTAGTGGATTTCGTTGGAGTTGCTCAAAAGGAAAATGGGATAATGGCTTTTCACCTCTTCCAGCACTTTGATGCGCTCGTGCGGAATGTCGAGTAAAAGGGCGTTCCAGGCATCGTCAATATCCTGGTCTTGGAGCGGGATACCCACAAAATCACGAATCTTGTCGCGAAAAACCTCAGGCGTGAGGATGCCACGCTCAAACTTTTCCATCACTTGCTTCTGAAACTCTTTCGATTGAAAAATGTCGGTGTTTTCAACGCCCAGACTTTTCAACGCCAGAAGTGTTTGCTGTGGATCAATATCGAGAATTACACCGCCAAAATCGAAAATGATGCTGCTAATGGAAGATTGTGCTTTCATAATTTAAGGTGCGTTTTTTGCTTGTATAAATTCGATACAAAGTTGTAACTTTGCACCCGCATTGCCAACAGTTTTTTTTTCATTCCCTGTTAAAAAAACCTAATGCAAGTTCATACTGAAGTTTTATCAATGAACGGGTGAATTGTGAAACACCGAGAACGACTTGATAAAATAAAGGGCCTATAGCTCAGTTGGTTAGAGCAACTGACTCATAATCAGTAGGTCCCAGGTTCAAGCCCTGGTGGGCCCACCACAAACAAGAGGTTGTTTTTCAGCCTCTTGTTTTTTTTCTCAACAACAAAAAAAATTCTGTCAGCCCTAAATTTTATTGTGCGATTTGGGCTGGTACATTACCTTTGAAAAATCAAACCAAATAATTTAAGTAATTGATAAACAAACAGATGAAATTATGAAGAAACGAATTCCCCTCATTTTATTTCTTTTTTTTAGCCTCGTTACAATGAGGGCTCAAAACCCTTACATCACCATTTGGCAAACCGATATCGAAGGTTATGGAACTTCGGCCAACAATCAGATTGAGATACCGGCAATTGGCGATTTTTCTTATACCTGGGAGGAGGTTGCCAGCCCGAACAACAATGGTTCAGGCACAGGGAGCGGGCTTACGCTTCTAACTTTTCCTGTACCGTAAATTTATCGCCTGAGCATGACACCTGTTGGGACAAATCCTTTTAATCAGATTGCGTTTGCCGGAAATGGCGACGATGTCAAGCTGGTAGAGATTGCTCAATGGGGCGATGTTGCCTGGGCTTCATTTCAGGATGCCTATTGGGAAGCCGAAAACCTGAGCATCACTGCCACCGACCTTCCAAACCTGAGTAATGTGTACTCGATGAGCAATGCCTTCAGAGAAAGCGGAATAGAACAAATCCCGAACCTGAATAGCTGGAATATGAGCAGTGTGGTGGATATGAGCAATATGTTTTATGGCCTTCAAAATTTCAATCAAAATATCGGCGACTGGAACGTGAGCAATGTGGTGGATATGCGAAAAATGTTTTTTCACGCATCGAGCTTTAATCAGCCCATTGGAAATTGGAATACGGCTAATGTTCAGTCACTCTGTAGTATGTTTGAGGGAGCAACGGCTTTCAACCAGCCCATCGGCAACTGGAATACCTCAAATGTGTCAGATATTTCTTATATGTTCGCTTTGGCTTCCAGTTTCAATCAACCCATCGGCGATTGGGATGTGAGCAATGTAGGCAATATGAACGGTGTGTTTTATATGGCCTCTGCATTTAACAAACCCTTGGAAAACTGGAATGTTTCCAATGTCACCCTCATGGCTTTTATGTTTGTTGGTTCGGCTTTCAATCAGCCCATTGGCAACTGGGATGTGGGCAATGTAACGGATATGTATGCCATGTTTTCCAACAACACTAAGTTTAACCAGCCTATCGGCAATTGGATAACCAAAAATGTGGAAGATATGGCCATGATGTTCCAATCGGCCAGCGCTTTCAATCAACCCATCGAAAACTGGAGTGTGAGTAAGGTGAAATTTATGTACGATATGTTCAAGAATGCCACTAAATTTGACCAACCATTGGGCAACTGGAATCTGAAAGTTCTCGCCAATTTTCAGTATTCTGACAATACGCTCAGTTTCAAAAACACGGCAATGAGCTGTGTAAACTACGGTCTGAGTCTTCACGGATGGGCACAGAACGTCCTTACAGCCTCCAATGTTAAACTTGCCGCCAACAGCCGAAAATATAGCCCCGATGTGGTGAACGACCGCAACAACTTGGTGAATGCGAAGTTCTGGGTCATTACTGGCGATGAACTGGGCGACTGCACTTTGGTTTCGCTGCCCGAAACCGAATCTTCTTCCTTCACGGTATCGCCCAACCCGGCCAAGGACGAAGTTTTGGTGTCGGGACTCATAGGTGGCGAAACTTT
>JBDHYV010000252.1:0-4221 GCA_039811545.1 Bacteroidales bacterium
CCCACAAAATGGCGACAAAATTCAAGTGAAAATGACTTCTTCTTTGGGTTGTGTAACCAATAACCCGGTCAGTTCCAACATCGTGACTATGGCCACACACCCTGTTCAACTCACCCTCCAAGCTTTACCTGCACAGTCGGGCACCGTAAATATGAGTGGCACTCCGGTTGTTGGGCAAACGGTACAGCTTTCGGCGGTTGCCGCATCGGGCTGGACTTTTGTCAACTGGACAGATTCACAGAATCAAGTTTTATCTTCTTCTGCTACCTTTAACTATACGGTTACGGATTGTCAAAACACGATCACGGCCAATTTTACCTCGGCATCGCAGACAAGCATCTCAGGAAAGTTGTTGATGTTTAACCCGGGCGAAGCTCCGCTCTCATCGCCTTATTCCAACGGCACTTTCTATGTCCAGCTTTTTGACGGAAGTCAGGCCGCAAGTCCGCCACAAGCAATTCAAACCAATACCGCATTCACTTTCAACGGTTTACAATCGGGCAAGCAATATCGCTTAAAAATCTGGGATCAGCCTTCAACCGACCTCGTTCAACAGTCGTGGAGCTGGAACAACTGGGGAGGAGTCACCTCTGTGGACGCGCTCATTGTGAGCTATATGTCAGCCGGAAACCCAATCGTTCAAAATTTCCCATGGATAGCTACCTCGGCCGAACCGGAGCACACTGCTTATGCAAAGAGCATAGCCGATGCAAACTCAAGCAACTCCATCACTGCCCTGGACGCTTTGACTTTACTCTTCCGCACCATCAACCATCCCGAATCCAAACCCTTCCCCGGCGGCAAACCCGACTTTTTGGCCTTTGCACAGAAAGTAAGCAGCCTTAGCAGTCAGGTCTATCCGAACGACCCGGAAATTGAGTTTCAGCGTTATGGCTCCTATACCGCCAATTCGCCGGCAAGTTCGGTTTACCAAATCGCTACTTTGCCTGCAACCGTAAACGGCAACAACTATTTCATGGTGTATTATGTGCCTGTTGGCGATATGAATGCCTCATTTGTTCAGAACGCCGGAAACAAAAGTCAGACCTTGTTTACCACCACAACACACGATATGACTTCTGGCAGAGTGTTGATTGAGGTTGCCTCGCATTTGAACGTAGCCGCTTTCAACCTGAATTTGCAGTACGACCCGGCACTCATCGAAGTTCGTGAGGTGCAGGACTACGAAATTGTGTATAACAACGCAAATGAAGGACTGCTTTCGGTTGCCTTCATAGACCAGAACGGAAAAGAGCTATGGCCCGGCGACGCCTTGATGGCCATTGATGTAACCTTCAAGCGTCAACCTTTGGAAGGTGAAATATTCTTTAAGCCGGTTGGCAACAACTCCTGGGCCGACAGAAATGCCACCGATATTCCATTTGTGGAACTGAGTTTGCCGGCTTTTGGAACGCCAAACACGGGAAATCTTGCAGAAGCCGAGCCCGTTGTGATGGCCTACCCGAATCCTTTTGCAGAAAAAACCACTTTACACATCAATTTGCCTGAAGCTGCAAATGTCCGGTTAAAGCTGTTCAACAGCCTTGGCAAACAATTGGCCGAACAGGAATGGAACCAGGCCAAAGGCAGCCACAGGATTGAGATTTCGAGCGAAGAGTTATCCGGCAAAGGGGTATATCTGTTTGAGATTCTGATCAGTACTCCCAACAGGACAAGCCTGAAACGCGGCACACTGATTTTAGTGAACTAAGCCAATTTACGGAATCAAATCAAAGAACGCCTTGTCTTTTCAACCGACAAGACGTTCTTTTTTTATACTCAAATGTCAAGCAGTTTTTTTCAATACCAGCGTATTAGAAATTCCCTTATTCATTAGCTTTGATCGGCCTCAAAGCCAAGAATAATAGACGTTTCAGATGACTTTAGCATCATTTTTATCCATTCAGCCAAAAGTTTCAATCATCATTCATTTTGATTCTGTTCTCCGCTAAGTTTTTCCCCATAAACGAATAAGGGTGAAATAAAAAACAGCAGGACAGACTTTCTGTCCTGCTGTTGGTTTTTATTGTTTCATCGAAATTATTTCAGTCCGCGTTTTTTAAGCAGTGGGTCGGTTGATGGGTCTTGACCGCGGAATTTGCGGTACTGTACCATACCTTCGTCATTGCCGTTTTCGGATAGGCAATATTTGCGGAATTTGGCAGCAAGTTCCTTGTTAAAGATATCACCCGACTGTTTAAAATAGTCAAAAGCATCCGAATCGAGCACGGCAGCCCACAGGTAAACATAATATCCGGCAGCATATCCGCCATCGAAGATGTGTGAAAAGTAGGTACTGCGATAACGGGGGAGAATCTCGGGAATCAAGCCAATTTTATCCATGGCAGCTTTTTCAAACGCTACCACATCGTCAACCACAGCCGGGTCGGTTAGTTCGTGATAATCCATATCGAGGATTGAAGCGGCGATGTATTCCACTGTCTCAAAACCTTGATTGAAATGGGTGGAGTTGACCAATTTGGCGATCAGGACTTCGGGGATTGCTTCACCAGTTTCGTAATGACGGGCATAGCTGCGGAGCACTTCGGGTTCGCCGGCCCAATTTTCCATCACTTGCGATGGGAGTTCAACAAAATCCTGAGGGACATTGCCGGCCGTACGGTTATATTTTCCCTGAGTAAAGAGTCCGTGAAGGGCATGGCCAAACTCGTGGAACAGTGTGGTTGTTTCGTCCCAGCTCAACAAGGCCGGCAAATTTCCGGTTGGTGGGGTAAAATTGCATACAATAGAAACGATGGGATCAACCTTTTTGCCGTCGCGCCATCCGGCCGACTCAAAGCCGGTGCACCAGGCTCCACCGCTTTTACTTTCGCGGGGGAAATAATCAAGATAAAGGATGCCCAGATGTGAGCCATCGGCTTCCTTCACCTCAAAAGTTTCCACATCTTTCTGATAAACTGGCAAATTCGTCAGTTTGGTAAAAGTGATGCCATAAAGTTTGTTAGCCACATCGAACATGCCATCACGAACGTTCTCAAGTTTCAGATAAGGTGTAATCTGGGTTTCGTCGAGGTCATATTTTTGTTTGCGAAGTTTTTCGGCATAATACCACCAATCCCACGATTGAAGTTTAAATCCGGCCTTTTCGGCATCGGCAATCTTTTGCATTTCGGCGAGTTCTCTTTTGGCAACCGGCAAAGCCGAATTCATCAGTCCGCCTAGGAATTGATCCACATTGGTAGTGGTTTTGGCCATATTTTCGTCAATCACATAAGCACCATAACTTTCGTAACCCATGAGTTTTGCTTTGGCTGCCCTCAACCTTATGATATCCTTCACGATTTGTTTGTTATCGTTTGCGTTGTCGTTGTTGCCACGCATGAAATAGCCACGGTAGAGCTTTTCGCGCAAGTCGCGGTTTTGAGCATATTGCAAGAAGGGGATCATGCTGGGTTTGGCTAAGGTGAAGACCCATTTACCATTGTCGCCGGATGCATTGGCTGCTTCGGCGGCGGCGGCTATCACGCCCTTGGGCAATCCGGCCAAGTCGGCCTCGTTGTCAATGACAAGCTTAAAGTTTTTGTTGATTTCGGCAAGCTGATTTTCGCCAAAACGCAGTTGAAGCATCGAAAGCTCTTCGTTGATTTTGCGCAACTCGTCCTGTTGTTCAGTCGGCAGATTGGCTCCGCGACGAACAAAGTCGTTGAAGTATTTTTCCACCACCCGAAGTTGCTGATCATCGAGGCCCAGTTCGTTACGTTTTTCGTAAACAGCCTTGATCCGCTTAAAGAGTTCGGGATTCATGGCGATATCGTCGGAATGTTTCGAAAACAGCGGCGACACCTTCCGCGCGATCTCCTGAATCTGGTCGTTGGTATGAGCACTGTTCAGATTAAAAAACACATAGCTCACTTTATTGAGCAAAAAGCCTGATTTGTCATAAGCCAAGATGGTATTTTCAAAATCAGGCTCTGCCGTGTTTCCGGTGATGGCGGCAATTTCGGACATTTGCTGTTTCATACCCTCAACAAAGGCCGGCAGATAATGGGTGGTGTCAATCCGGTCGAATGGAGGCACATGAAAAGGAGTGGTGTACTCAGTAAAAAAAGGATTCTCCGCAACAGGGGCAGGCTTCTTGCTGTCGCACGAACCCAAAGTTAACAAACTAACGCTGAGCATAATTCACAAAGATTTTTTCATGAACTTGATGATTTAAAGTATAATAAAAGATAAGTAGGCAAAATTACAAGTTTATCACGA
>JBDHYV010000253.1:0-4195 GCA_039811545.1 Bacteroidales bacterium
CATAGCCCGACTTATGTATCATGAAATTATTTTTTCCTTATTTCTTGTTTTGCAAAGAAACAAAATTTATCTTTGCGCTCCAATATCAGATTATTGGACTCACACTGCGGGGTGGAGCAGAGGCAGCTCGTTGGGCTCATAACCCAAAGGTCGTAGGTTCGAATCCTGCCCCCGCTACAAAAAATCTTCGGCACTTTTGCGCCGAAGATTTTTTTTATCCTCTTCACAATTGCAATTTTTTCTACTCTATTTTTCGTTACTACTTCTTTGCAGGAGCATAAAAAAAGGTTGCCCTATTTGAGGCAACCTTTTTTTATCAGAACAGTATCAGGCTATTCGTTACCACCGGCCCACCATACTTTGTCGAAGATGGTGAAGCTGGGGACATTGGCCGAATTTGATGAAACTTCGCTCAATGCCCAGGGGAATCTCCAGATGAACCCAACCGTAGCATTATTCGGATTCTTCATTTCGGGGAATCCGGTCCGACGGTAGTCGTTGTAGGCTTCGATAGCTTCGCGGTCGAAGAAGGCGATATATTTCTGGGTGAGAATTTCCTTCAACTCATTTCCGGCAGTAAGCCTTGGGGCTACATTAGTGGTGTAATAATCGGCAGCGCCATCAACACCAACAAATTCAAACGAGGCCTGAATGGCTTCCTGCAATGAGGTTGTCCAACTGGCATCGCCGGTGCGGAATTTAGCTTCGGCTTCGATGAACTTCAGCTCATGGAAAGTGAACATAAGGATAGGTGATGAGAAAGCATCCCATGAGTTGGTGAAGTTGGACTGAGCATAACCTCCCTGAACCTGTTCGGCAGCACCGATTGGAGCAATGTTTGCCGGGTCGGTGGAACTAAAATAGGTTTCCATACGGGGGTCGAGACGGTCTGTCATCAGATCAAAAATAGTTGTCGAAACTGAAAGGTGGTCGCGGTTGTACCAGAATTCGCCCCAGGGGTTTGCTCCCGGTAGGTCTTCAACAAAACCTTCCAGCAACATAGCATCGGCACTGCTGGCAAAAGCGTTTGGAATAGCAGCCAGTGCTTCCTGTGCAGCCTGATTTCCGTTGAGTTTTGTCAAACGAAGAGCGTAGCGGGCTTTCAACGCATAAGCAGCTTTGATCCAAGCAGCCTTATTGCCATGATAGATATAATCTTTCGTGGCGTAAGTCATCGTGGCTTTCCCAAGGTCGGTAATAGCTGCATCGAGCAATCCCTGAATTTTAGGATAAAGCGTTGATTGTTTGTCGAATTTAGGATTGATATTCTCAATTCCTTTAAATGCTTCGGTGTAAGGCACCTCTCCCCAGCCATCGGTTGCAATGGCAAGGTTGTAGGCCATCATGATTTCAGCCAGACCTCTTGAAAAGAAATCCGTAGGCTCAGAACCTGTTTGCGGGTCGGTAGCTTTGAGGATTGCGGCAGAAATATTCATCACATCGTAGAGCGAGTTCCAACTGTTGTTCAACAGGGATGAAGCGTTCTGTGCAATGCGGCGGTCGGCCTGGTACGACTGGTTCCATGTTCCGGCGTTGTGCTCAATATAAACAGTGGCATACCAAGCAATATCAGTACCAGTTGACTCGAAACCGCTTTTCAGCAATAGGTCGGGGAGCAGGTTTTGCGACTGCATCTCAGTCGTATTGTTTTGATCCTTGTTGATCTCGTCCATCTTATCTTCACTACATGAGAAGAGCAATACGGAAATCAACATCAATGACAATATCTTTTTCATATTCATTATCAATTTTTAGTGATTAAAAAGTTAAGTTAAGGTTGAAACCGTATGATGTTGTTTGTGGCAGCGACATATAGTCCATACCGCTTGTCATATTGCCCTGACCTTGTGATGCTTCCGGATCGAAATAAGGCAGTTCCGACCACAGGATGATGTTACGGGCCACAAATCCGATTGAAGCCTGGCTAAGTCTTAGGCCAGAGATCACCTTCTTGGGCAGGTTGAACGAAACACCAACTTCTCTCAGTTTCACGAACGATGTTCCATAGATATGTGCTTCGCTAAGGGCATCGAGTACACTTGAGTAGAGGGTCTGATAGGCATCCGGATCAGTTTCGCCACCACGCTGGATGTTATTGGGCTGACCATTGGCGAGGTAACCATCATAGATGAACGGTGTGGTGCGGTCTTCTGTGCGTTTTGAAGTTCCGTAGAGGTCCATCAAGCGATTAGTTCCGCTATACATCTGTCCACCGTTTTTCCAGTCAACCTGAGCAAAAAGGTTAACGTGTTTGAAGAATGTGAAGGCATTGTTAACGGTGAGGATAAAGTCGGGAGAAACATCTCCAATCTTTCCAAATTCACCCACCATCGGCATACCGTAGCCTGGATCATTGGGGTCTTCGTTAACAAGGATACGTCCCTGGGCATCACGGACGAATTTTTCGCCATAGATTGCGGGATAGGTATCGCCGGCTGACGCCCTGATATTAGGCGTTACGTAGCCACCAAGGCTAATATTCTCGACACCGGGTGCCAATTGAACCACTTCGTTCACGAGTTTGGAGAAGTTGGTGGTAATGACCCAATCAAAGTTTTTAGTCATTACAGGTTTGAGTGTCAGAATAACTTCGTGACCAGTACCTTTCATTTCACCGGCGTTCATCACCATTTGCGAGTATCCTGTTGAACCAGCCATCGGAACGGCAAAGATTTGGTCTTTAGCAACTTGATTGAAGAAGCTATAGTCGAGGCCAATTCTATTGTTGAGGAAACGAAGGTCGAATCCGAATTCGATAGTTTTTGTGTTCTGGGGAACGAGATTCGGGTCGTAAATTGTTGAGCTGAGTTTATAGCCTGTAACGCCCTGCCATGGATAGATTACTCCATAGTCGAGGAATCCGCTAGATGCGCCACCGGTAACGTAATAAGGTGCGCCATAGAATTCGTCGGCCGACTGTCCGACCTCAGCATAGGAAACACGCGCTTTACCAAACGACAGAATCTTATTTTCTCTCAGGCTTGGCAGTTCGGTGAACACCCACGACAATGAGGTTGAGGGATAGAAGAAGGTGCGGTTGTTGCGGGGCATGGAGGATACGATATCCTGACGTCCGGTAAGGTTAAAGTACAACATGCTCATATAATCCAAGTTAAGGTTGCCAAAGAACCCTGCTGTCCGACGGTTATAGGTATAATAGCCAGAAGTTTGGGTATTGGTATTCGCTAAGCTATTCCATCCCGGAGTGGTAAATCCTTGGCCATAAGCACTATATTGCTCTCTGTGGTTATCGTCAATTTCGTTTCCAACGACCAAACTTCCGTGCAGATTTTCGGTAAAGCTGTGTGTGAGGGTTGCAGTGAGCAGCGAATTGACCACTCTTCTTGTAACGCCGTAATGGTCAATCACGCCGCCTGTTGGAGCAAGGTATCCATATACCGGATTGCTTGGTTTTGGATACATAGCAGCCGAGGGCAGGTCGCCATCACCCATTTCGGTATAATCCAGGTTGTTGGTGGTATAGAAGTCGGTACCAATCTGATATTTGATTGCAGCCCAGGAAGCGGGTTTAAACTCAATATATCCATTTCCGAAAAACCTCTTTGTTGATTCCTGATAGCTGTTGTTTTCGAGAGCCCAATAGGGGTTCGATCCAACGGCTCCACGGCGGTAGCTGATCTGACGATATTTTCCGTTGGTTCCTTCCTGATGGTAAGGAGTTCCGTTGAGGTCGAAAGAGGCAGGTGCACCATAAACAGTGAACAGCCAGCTATCGTTACCCGAAGGCAGCTTATCAATTTTCGAGTCGGAGAAGTTGCCCGAGAAGCCAATGTTCCATTTGTCATTCAGCCTAAAGTCGCCGGCCAGTTTGGCATTGTATCTGTCCATACCAGTTTCTTTGATTATCCCAACCTGATTGGTGCTTCCAAAGCCAATGGAGTAGTTGCCCATAGTGGTGGCGTTGCTGATATTGATGCTATTATTAAAAGTGAATCCGTTTTTGTCATAAAAACCTTCAGGGTTGTTGAAAGCTGTAGGTGTAACCCATTTACCTTTATATGGATCGAAAAATTCGCCTGCATGGCCATCGAAGTTATCGCCGCCATAGGTTGCATTCTTTGGCAGGTCAGTAATTTTTGGACCCCAAGTGAATGGGTTGGCAGGAGCATAGTTTCCGCCCGAGCCTTGAGCATACACCATTTGAACTTCGGGAAGTCTGGAAACATTGTCCAAT
>JBDHYV010000254.1:0-4180 GCA_039811545.1 Bacteroidales bacterium
TCTGTGCCATTGCTATAGTGACAAATGAAAAACAGGGTATAACTAACAGAATAACAGTCAGATAAAAAAATCACTTAGAATATTTGCTTGACTAATGATCCTTTTTTCTTCATCACAAATCATTCAAAAACGTAGAGCGGCTATTCAAAAACGTAGAGCGTTTAGCGGCCATTGGCCCGTAGATTCGTGTCGCTTCTTTGGTTATTTTTGCAGCAAAAAGTTATGGAATTTCCTCCTTACCTCAATGACGAAGCTGACTTGGCCAAAAGAGTCGGCCAGATCAGGGAAAACCTTCCTGCCGGTTCAATGTTGAACGATAGTTACCGAACGATCTATCAGTGTATAGACCTCACAACGCTTGAAGGGACTGATAATGCCTCTAAAATTCAGACACTTTGTCAAAAAGCTTTGGCTCAGCAACATCATCCTGCAATAGGAAAAGTAGCGGCCGTTTGTGTTTATATGCCATTTGTGGCTCAGGCCAAAGAGTTGCTCCGCGACAGTGGCGTTGAAGTGGCCACCGTATCCTGTGGGTTTCCGGCCGGACAGCTGCCGCTGCATCTAAAACTGGCCGAAACAGGCTGGGCTGCTGAACAAGGCACCGATGAGATTGATATGGTCATCTCGCGGGGAACTTTGCTTCAGGGCGATGAAAAAACGCTGTTCAACGAAATAAAAGCCGTGAAAGCTGCCTGTGGAAATGCCCGCCTGAAAGTCATCCTCGAAACGGGCGAGCTGAAAGACCCTGCTGTCATTCGAAAAGCTTGTGAACTTGCCCTGAGTGCCGGAGCCGATTTCCTGAAAACTTCAACCGGGAAAGTGTCGCCTGCTGCAACGCCCGAAGCCGTTTTGGTCATGCTCGATACCATTCGGGATTTCTATCAGGCCACCGGAAAAAAAGTTGGAATAAAACCTGCCGGCGGAATTGCCGAACCTCAAGATGCCTTGTTGTATTACGCTCTGGTTGACAATGTACTGGGTAAAGAATGGTTAACACCATCTCTGTTTCGCATCGGTGCCAGCCGACTGGCCGATAAGCTCGTTGGCTTGCTTTCGGCCTGATTTTTGTTATCAAATTGTAAAAAATTACGGGGAGGAAACTTATATTTGCCTTCTCATCTCAATCCATACTCCTATGCTAAAGAAAACTTTTACGTTTATTCTGGCATTTTTTGCCCTGATGTTTTCAATAAAAGCACAGACTCCACTCACCTATGCTCCCAATATTACCGTAAAAACCATCAAAAGTGAGTTGATTGAACTTTATGCCGACCTTCTTGATCAAAATAAAATTGTAGTGCTCGATTTTTTCTCGGTTTCCTGCGGCCCCTGCCAGACTTATGCCTACGATTTTCAATTAGCTTATGAAGCCTTTGGCGAAAATAGCAGCAATGTGTTTTTCCTCGGCGTGAATTACAATGGTACTGTTGATGATGTGGTTTATTTCGATTCGGTTTACAACATCACCTTGCCAAGCTGCTCGGGCCTTGAGGGCGGCGGCAATGTGGCTTTCGAGACATTTCAGGTGGTGGCCTATCCCACGGTGGTGGTCATTCAACCAAACAGAACCATAACACATCAATGGATATGGGAGCCAACGGCCGCCAACATCATTGCTGCCGTTGTGGAAGCCGGGGGCCTGTTTGTTGGCATGCCTCAAAACGAAACGCATCCTACTGAAATTGAGCTGTTTCCACAGCCGGCCGCCTCGGCTTTTCATTTTAGAGTGCCTTTACATGTCCAACAAACAATTCGCTATTGGGTGAAAGATCTGAACGGTCGCACATTGCTCAGCCGGATTCGTGAGGCTCAGCCGGTTTCGGGATATTATACCGAACGCATTGACTTGAAATCTGCATCTCCGGGAACTTATATCCTTGAATTAAATATGGGGAAAGAAGTCTTGCGAAAAAAAATACTGATAATCAACGATCTATAAAAATCATGCAAGATGAAAAAGTTCCTGCTTTTTTCTTTCGTATTGCTGTTGATGACAGCCTCCTGTGTGCCCGACAACGACCTTTTCCCCGAAACCGATGATGTGGCTGCTTATATTGGCTCGTGGAATGTGATGGACAATTCGTTGAAATCGTTGAATTACAAAGTTACTATTCGGAAAAATCCTTCCAATTCGTCCGAAATTCTGTTAGACAATTTTGCCGGATCATCAGATGAAGTCGTTGGACTGGTTACCGGAAAAACCGTTACGATTTTCAATCAGAAGATTGGAAATAACTGGCGTGTTTCGGGTTCAGGCTCGTACATCAGTACAAATCGGCTCGAGTTTTCTTACGATCTGGGGATTGCCGGCGACACCGAGCCGCGAAGTGCCATCTTTTCCCGATAATCTGAAGGTAGAGAATGCAGATGCCATGAAAACTTATTTTACAATTTTAGTTTCCAGATGAAGGGTGTCTTGAATGGATTTTAACTGCAATATCACAGTATCATAGATGCGCTCGAGAAGCTCGGGATGTTGGGTGTAATAAGTCATGTTTTCCTTGAAAACCTCCGACGAGATGACGTAGCTCCTGAAAACCAAATCGAAATAATTCTTTTTCAGGGTGTCGGGATGGCCACCTAAGTTTTGCCTGTTAAAAACGGCACTTTCGGCAATCTGTACCTCGCGGATGAGATCTGTCATTTGTGCCTCTGATAAACGTAGAGAGCCCTGATGTTGGTGAGTTTTCTTTTGACACGAAACTAAAATCAGCGTCAACATCAAAACGCCATATAACAACTTATTAAATAAATTCAGTTTCATTCAGTTCAGCCCAAGTGGAGGTTCGTTAAACTCAGTTGACCGGATATGTCAGTTGCCAATCTCCGACATAAATTTGATGCGCATCAGCCGGATTTCTTCTTCCTGATATTCAGCCTCGCCAAGTGCCTTCAGTGCTTCTTCTACCGAGTCGCTCTCGGCTTCATTAAAATATTCGTAAATGTCTTCCTGATGATATTCGTCCACCACTTCGTCAATGTAATAATTGATGTCAATGCGAGTGCCACTGGCTACAATGCTTTCAATTTCGGTCAACAATTCGTCGAATGATAGGTTTTTGGCATTGGCAATATCTTCGAGCAGCAACTTACGGTCAATATTCTGAATGATGTAAACTTTTAATCCTGATTTGTTTACTACCGACTTTACCACCATATCGTTGGGTCGGATGATTTCGTTTTCTTCCACATATTGGCGGATGAGTTTCAGGAATGGTTCGCCGTATTTCAAGGCTTTTCCGGAGCCAACTCCCACTATCTGAGTGAGTTCTTCATTGGTGATGGGGTATTGTATGGCCATATCTTCGAGTGAAGGGTCTTGGAAGATAACGAAAGGAGGCAGATTCTCCTTTTTCGAGATGGCCTTACGAAGGTCTTTGAGCATGGCAAAGAGAGTGGTGTCGGTTCCGCTTCCTTTGGGTTCATTGGTTTTGCCGGCTTCAAAATCGTCTTCTTCGTTGCTCTCGTAATCATGGTCTTTGGTGAGCATGATAGAGTGAGGATGTTTAATAAAATCCTTCCCTTCTTTTGTAACTTTCAGGATGCCATAGTTTTCAATATCTTTCACTAACAGGCGGTGAATAAGTGCCTGACGGATGACGGCCTGCCAGAAACGCTCGTTTTCGTCTTCGCCTGCACCAAAAAATTCATTATTCTCGTGTTTGGCATTTTTGATGTCGCCGGTTTTTTTGCCGGCCAGCAATTCGCTGATATGCTTCACTTTGAACAATTGCTTCACGCTTAAAACGGCTTCGAGCACTAATTTGATTTCTTCCTGACCATCGAACTTTACTTTGGGATTAAGGCAGTTGTCGCAAGCACCACAATTGTCTTTCTCGTAGATTTCACCAAAATAATGGAGAAGCAGTTTGTGACGACACACAGCCGATTCAACATAAGTAACCGTTTCGTTGAGAAGCTCTTTGGCAATTTCCTGTTCGGCCACAGGCTTGTCTTTCATGAATTTCTCCAACTTCTGAATGTCTTCATAGTTATAGAAAGCAATGCAGTTACCTTCGCCATCATCGCGGCCGGCTCTTCCGGTTTCTTGATAATAGCCTTCGAGGCTTTTCGGGATGTCGTGGTGGATCACAAAACGAATGACGGGTTTGTCAATTCCCATTCCGAAGGCAATAGTGGCCACTATCACCTCTGCTTCTTCCATCAAAAACTGATCCTG
>JBDHYV010000255.1:0-4171 GCA_039811545.1 Bacteroidales bacterium
AAGGCTGGCGTAAAAACTGAATTATTTGAAAGTAAAAAGTGAAAGCAGAAACTTGATTCCGGGTTTGTAATATTTTCCGGTGGTGAGATGCCGCCTTTTCTGACGAATCCATCTGCTAAAGGTTTTCTCAGGTTCGGAAAAAGTAAAGGAAGTTTTTTCAAGTGCAACACGGCAATTACGTTTGTTGGCCACCTGTTGGATAAAGAGGTCATCGTCGCCCGATGGGATGTTGTAGTGAGCAATGAAACCCTTATTGTCCATAAACAGGCTTTTCAAATACGAGAGGTTTCGCCCAGCCCCCATATAGGGTTTTCCGGCCAAGGCTTTCGACAGATAAAGCATTGCGATTTGCAAAGTGTCGAAGCGCTGAAGAAATCCCAGCAGACCTTTGGCTCCGGCATAAGGGCCATAGCCGATAACGATTTCGGTCTGTTGATGATAGTGCGAAACCATGCTGCGAATCCATCTGTCTGAGGTTGGTCTGCAATCGGCATCTGTAAATAGCAGTAGATCATTCTTGGCCGATTTGATGCCAAGGCTCAATGGGAATTTCTTCCCGTGGAAGAAATTCAGGTTCTGGCGAATGTGAACGATATTGAGTTTTGGTTCGTAACGGGCCAGCTCGGTGAGTAGTTCTTCTGTGCCATCGTCGGACGAATCGTTGACCACCACCACTTCAAAACGTGGATAGTCTTGGTAGAGAATATATGGTAGATTTTTTTCGAGATCGAGTACCGCATTGCGCGCCGAAATAACTACAGATACTGCTGGAAGATCCTCATTATCAGTATTATTAATATTTTTGCTTTTGAAAAATGCTAAACGCGAAAAAAGTCCCCAATAATAGGCCATCTGAATGAGTAGCGAAAGCGTGGCAGCACTTAAAGTAATGTAAGTGAGCAAGTTAAAGTTGAGGTCAATCCACACAGGCCGTGTTTTTTAAAACTGCAAAAATACCCAATCTTTGGGAATTGGCTATCTTTGCGCAAATTTTGATGGGATGGAGTTCAGTATTCAGGGGAGCGACACAAAAAGTTCGGCGCGCGCCGGAACCATAATCACCGATAACGGCAGCATCGAAACACCTATTTTCATGCCTGTTGGCACAGCGGGTACTGTGAAGGCTGTGCATCAGCGCGAGCTAAAAGACGACATCGCCGCCAGCATCATCCTCGGAAATACGTATCATCTTTATCTTCGTCCCGGAACTGACATCCTGACTGAAGCCGGCGGGCTGCATCGTTTCAATAATTGGAATCGGCCAATTCTGACTGATAGCGGTGGCTATCAGGTGTATTCGCTCAGTGCCCGGCGAAAACTCAGCGATGAGGGTGTCGTTTTTCAGTCGCATATTGATGGAAGCCGTCATCGGTTTACTCCGGAAAATGTGATGGATATTCAGCGGATGATTGGTGCCGACATTGTGATGGCTTTCGATGAGTGCACGCCTTATCCATGCGACTATGGCTATGCCGTGCGTTCGGCCGAAATAACCCATCGCTGGCTCGACCGCTGCATTGCACGATTCGATGAAACAATGCCCCTCTATGGCCATCAGCAGGTGCTTTTCCCCATCGTTCAAGGGAGCACATACCGCGACCTGAGGGCACTATCGGCCGAAACCATTGCGTCCAAAGGAGCTTCAGGAAATGCCATTGGTGGCCTTTCGGTGGGCGAGCCGCACGAGGTGATGTACGAAATGACCCAATTAGTGTGTTCAATCCTGCCTTTCGACAAACCCAGATACCTGATGGGAGTGGGAACCCCGGCAAATATTCTCGAAAGTATCGCTTTAGGAGTAGATATGTTCGACTGTGTGATGCCAACCCGTAACGGACGTAACGGAATGTTGTTTACTTCGGAAGGAATCATCAACATCAAAAATGAAAAATGGAGAGACGATTTCGGTCCGATTGATCCAAATGGATTGGTATTCGTGGATTGTCAGTATTCGCGAGCCTATCTGCGACATCTTTTTGTGGCCAAAGAAATGCTTGGCTCCATGATTGCCAGTGTGCATAATCTGGGTTTTTATTTGTGGTTGGTACGTCAGGCACGTGAGCACATTCTTAAGGGGGATTTTGCCTCATGGAAAAATGAAACGACTCCCCGGTTGATGCAACGTCTTTAGCATGAAGTATGAAAATTATTGACTGGTATATCTTTAAAAAGTTTCTGGGGACTTTTGTCTATGCCATCTCCCTGCTCATTATAATCGTCATTATCTTCGATGTGAGCGAGAATATTGAGGATTTTTTGAAAAACAAAGCACCGCTTCATGCCATTATCGTTGATTATTACCTGAATTTCATTCCTTATTTTATCAATCTTTTTGTTTATCTCTTCACTTTTATTTCGGTCATCTTTTTTACCTCCAAAATGGCGGGGAACACCGAAATTATTGCCATTCTCAGCAGCGGAGTCAGTTTTCGGCGCATGATGCGACCTTATTTGCTGGCGTCGTTGTTGCTTGCTGTGATGTCGGCCTATCTTGGTAACTTCCTGATTCCACGAACCAATGAGCTGCGCCGTGATTTCAAAGGCAAATACATGGAACAGCTTACCAAAGATCGTAAGCGCAATATTCACGTTCAGATCGAGAAAGGCGTGTTTGTGTACGTCGAAAACTACAACAGCACACAGCATACGGGTTATCGTTTCACCATCGAAAAGTATGAAGGTCAGGAATTGGTGTATAAACTCAGTGCCGACCGCATCGAACGCGATACGGCCGACAGTCTGTGGCATATTGTTACTTATGCCGAACGATTTATCACTGACGGGAAAGAAACACTGAAAAAGGGTGCTGCAAAGGATACACTATTGCCTTTGAAGACAACCGATCTTTATGAAGTGAAAGAGGATTTTGAAGTGATGAGCTTCTGGGAGTTGAAACATCATATCACACAGGAAAAACTCAAAGGAAACGACCAGGTGACCCTTTACCAGGTTGAAATGAATAAGCGCATCGCCTCGCCCGGTGCAATCCTCATCCTTACTTTCATCGGAGCCTCATTATCGAGCCGGAAGGTGAGGGGAGGCATCGGTATGCATTTAGGAGCCGGCATTGCATTAGCTTTTTCGTACATCTTATTTATGCAGATTTCAACCGTATTTGCCACTTTTGGCAATCTGAAACCATGGATTGCCGCTTGGATACCCAATTTGGTTTTCTTTCTTATCGGGATATACCTTTTTATTAAAGCACCCAAATAATCTTTTAACATAATCTCCCAGATCTTTCAGATGGCTATACTCAACACATTGATGTCGTGGCTGATGCGAAAGCGTATTCACCAGATCGAACTTTTTATCAAATATCCGCACGAGGTGCAGGAGGAATGGTTCAAGCGACTCATTCATCAGGGAAAGGGCACGGAATGGGGAAAGAAATACGACTACAAAACAATACCGTCTTATGAAACTTTTGCCGAAAGGATTCCGGTGAACACCTACGAAGACCTCAAACCGTATATTGATCGCTTGAGACAGGGCGAACAGAACATCCTGTGGCCTGAAGAAATTAAGTGGTTTGCCAAATCGTCAGGAACCTCCTCGGGTAAAAGCAAATACATCCCCGTGAGCAATTCGTCCCTCGAAGAATGTCATTTCCGTGGTGGAAAAGATATGCTTTCGCTTTATGTGAACAACTTTCCCGATACCCAGTTGTTTGATGGTCGCGGCTTAGTGATGGGGGGCAGTCACAATGTGGCCGAAGTCAGCAACAGCTCCTATTACGATGGCGACCTATCGGCCATATTGATACAGAACCTCCCTTTCTGGGTTCAGTTGATGAAAACACCCAACCTCAATATCGCCCTGATGGACGAGTGGGAGTCGAAAATTGAAAAGATGGCCAACGAAACCATGATGAACGATGTTACAAGCATTTCGGGGGTGCCGTCCTGGACTATGGTGTTGCTAAACAGAATATTGGAAATCAGCAATATATCCAATATCTCAGAGGTTTGGCCAAAACTCGAAGTTTTTTTTCACGGAGGAGTGAGTTTTGAACCCTATAGAAGCCAGTTTTCACGTCTTATCCCCTCGTCGGGGATGCATTATATGGAAACCTACAACGCCTCGGAGGGATTTTTTGGCATTCAGGATTTGTCCAACCGCAACGAGCTGCTTCTGATGCTCTACTATGGAATTTTTTAGTAATTTATTC
>JBDHYV010000256.1:0-4143 GCA_039811545.1 Bacteroidales bacterium
ACGTGGTCAATATCCCCGTGCCGGCGCCAATCTCAACGATGCTCGATGGATTGCCGCTCACAAGAGCCACAATGTTTCGGGCACTATGTTTGTCTGTGAGAAAATGCTGCCCGAGGTGTTTTTTAGCTCTGACCATTTATGGCTGAGGGATTTCGTTTCGCAATTGTCTGAATTTCTGCCGTGCCCGTGCACTGAAAACACTTGAAGGATATTTCTCGATGATCCATTCGTAGCGCTTGAGTGCGGTTTCGAGCTCGTGTTTTTCTTCATTCAGCAAAGCACTTCTGTATAGGGCATCATCGGCCAAATAATGGTCAGGAAAAGAAGTGAAAAGTTGTACCAGCAATTGTTCGGCTTCAGTAGATTGCCCCTGAAGGAGTTGGAGTTCGGCTTGTTTGAGCAAAATGTGAGGCTTGAGGGCGTTGTTGCGACAATTTATAGAAAGAGAATCGAGGATGTGAAGTGCTGCTGGGATGTTTTTCCGGAAGGTTAATAGGTCGGCTTTGGCAAAGGCGCGCAGGCTGAGGCCCGTGCTGTCTTCGGCAAGGGCATCGCTGATGAGCAGCGACAATTGCAAGGCATCGTTAGCGATAAGTTTGGATGTAGCGGCTTTGAGCACATCGAGCTGGGTTTGAGCCCAACTGAATTCGCCAATGAAATAACGCAGACGGGCATTGCGAAAACGGGCTTCGTGGCCGATAGGCTCATTTTTCAAGGCTTTATCAATCTGACTATAGAGCAGGGTCGCTTCCCAAACGTCGCTTGTAAAAAACAATATATCAGCTAGTTGCATCTTTGCTTCGGCAAGACTGAGAGGGCTTAGAGGTAATTGAAGTGTTTTTTGAAGCAATGCAATGGCATCTGGTGCCTGATTTAGATAATACGCTTCGATGGAAGCTTGAATAAAAGCTAGCCTATAAGTAGTCGTATTGAAACCCGATTGTTCAAAAACTTGGTTCACATCGTTGACAATCTGGCTTAAAAAAGGGAGCTGCGGATTGGGCCGCGAGGTTTCAATCCGATAGCGAGCCTGAATACTCCCAAGTTCGGCATCGCGAAAAAGTAAACCTGAACGCCCTTTTTGAAGAAGAAAAGCAAAACCGTCCAAAGCGGTTTCAGAAATATCGTTGTTCAGGCAAATTTCGCTGATGTCCAATATTATATGTTCCATATCGCCAAAGCGGCGATCCATCGCTTTGGCCTGAATCAGTGCCATTGCATAGTCTTTTTCCTGCAATGAATACCAGATCAACAATTCGCCGAAAGCAGTAACATCCGGGTTTTGTTGTGCTTTTTGAAGAATCTTTTCGCGTGCAATCTGCCCGAGATTGTTGTCAACATCCATATAGGAAAGCGACTGAATGCGGCTTTTCACCATCTCAATTTGTTCAGGGTTGGTCGCCAAAAAGCGCAGATAGGCATCCATCATGGCCGGATAGTCGCCGGTGAGCTGATACAGATACGCTTTTTCGAGGTTGAAGTCGTAATTCATTCCCGAAAGACCCGCTCCATACACATAAGTCTCTAAAGCCTGTTCGTTCAGCCCTCTGGTCCTGAACGAGTTGGCGGTAATCATGATGAGGTTGCGGTCGGCAGGAATGCTTCTTATTAGGTTGGAATAGTCGGCGTTGGCCTCCTGAATTTGCCCTTTCAGTTGTTTCACATAGGCCATATCAATGGCAGCCTGAAAGTTATTTTGATTTTTGAACGCTTTACGAGCAAGACGGCCGGCATCATCATATTGCATGAGCTGAACCATACACTCAAAAAGGGAAGTGTAGTATTGGGTGGCCTGATATTTTTGATAAAGCCGTTCGAAAATGGGTAAAGCCTTGTCCCACTGCCGGTTGTTGAAAAAACTCCAGGCCAATTGTTCGTCCACATAACGCTGGTCTTGTGCCGGCGGACGAACCGGCGATATCTGCTGCGCCGCTGCGGTGTTAACGCCCATGAAGGCAAAAAGAACAAACAGCAGCACAGAGCCGAGAAGCCTGCCCAACTGTTTAATGACTTTTTGCACGGTCGTATTCTAAAGTTTCGAGTAACAAAACCTGGACGTTGTAGCGCGAAAACAGATAATCGGTTTGCTCGCCTAGGGCAGAGGTTAACTCGCTGAGATGGAAAACAAAGGGAACCTGCCTGCTTTGTTCCACCTTATAATTATAAGGACTGCGAACAAATTCGGTGGCTTCGCTTTGGGCATTTTTCAATTGTTGGCTGATGTCGAGAAGTTGCGTTTCGAGGCCATTGAGAAATTCCTCTGCTTTGTGCAGCGATTGGATGGCTGCCGGATTGTTGTCCCAATAGCCCGAATTGATTTGCAGGCGTGCACGCTCTAAGACAGTGTTGATGTTGCTTGCCGGAAGCAATTCGATCTGCTGACTGAAACTGCTCAGTACCTTATTCAGGGAGTCAACGGTTCTGACTTCTGCCTGCAATTTTACATCGGGCTGACGGCAGGCACTGAGGCCTGAGAGGAGGAGTGCAAAGAAAGCAATACTAAATCTTTTCAAAGCCGGTGTATTGATGTAAAACCTGAGGGATGTTGATTCCTTCTTCGGTTTGATTGTTTTCGAGCAATGCGGCCACAATGCGGGGTAGGGCTAAGGCACTGCCGTTCAGGGTGTGGGCCTGTTGAATCTGTCCGTTCTTGTCTTTGATGCGCAATTTCATGCGGTTAGCCTGAAATCCCTCGAAATTGGACACCGAGCTCACCTCGAGCCACATCTGCTGTGCCGCCGAATACACCTCGAAATCGTAGGTGAGTGCCGAGGCAAAACTCATATCGCCACCACAGAGTTTAACCACCCGATATGGAAGTTCGAGCCGGTCGAGCAATTGGGCCACATGTGCCCGCATTTGTTCGAGCACTTCGTAGGAAGTGTCGGGATGGGCTATCTGAACTATCTCTACCTTGTCGAACTGGTGCAATCTGTTCAGACCGCGCACATGCTTGCCCCAGGAGCCGGCTTCGCGTCGGAAACAATTGGAATAGGCAACATTTTTTACGGGCAGCTCGTTTTCCTGAAGTATCCTGTCGCGATAAATGTTTGTCACAGGGACTTCGGCTGTGGGGATAAGATAGAGGTTGTCGAGACCTATAGTGTACATTTGTGCCTCTTTGTCAGGCAGCTGACCTGTACCATAAGCCGAAGCTTCGTTCACAAGCAGGGGAGGCTGCACTTCCTGATAGCCTGCTGCAATGGCCTGGTCCAAGAAAAAGTTGATGAGTGCGCGTTGAAGCCGTGCGCCCTTCCCTTTGTAGAACGGAAAACCGGCACCGGTTACTTTGTTACCCAACTCGAAGTCAACAAGGTCGTATTTCGTGATAAGATCCCAGTGGGGGAGGGCATTAGCCGGAAGCTGAGGCATCTGGCCCGAGCTGGCCACAATCTGGTTGTCGGCGGCTGTACGGCCGGCAGGAACCGAAAGATGGGGCGCATTGGGTATTTCGACAAGCCGCACCTGAATCTGTTCTTTCAACAGTTCGAGTTTTTCGGACAGAATACGGCTTTTTTCTTTCAGTTCAGCATTATTCTCTTTTAACACATTGGCTTCCTGTGCCTTGCCTAATTTAAACAAAGACCCAACCTCTTTTGCAATCTGGTTCATGGCGGCCAGCGCATCATCGTTTTCTTTCTGGATAAGCCGTCTTTCATCGTCCAGACCAAGAATCTCGTCAATAAGGCTGTGGTTGGTGAAGTTTTTCAGGTGGAGCCGTTGTATAGCTTCTTCCTTGAAATCGCGTAAAAATGGAATGGTTAACATGGGATGCGATATTTTGTGCAAAATTACTGTTTTGCTTGGTATGCCCTGTGGTTTTTGGATGGATTTTACAGAATGACGCAGAAATGTATCTCCTAACTTTATTCTTATTGGTGTAAAGGTGTGGTTGATTTGCAGATTTCCTATAGCTGTTAACGAAAAACATCTTCAAAAAATCTTCTTTTATCAAGCTAACTTCAACCAAAAAACAACTAAACAACTAAACAATCACTACTGTCCGGGAAAATTTTGAAGATTCATCGCTTCGCTCTGAATGACAGCGTACTATGTTGGTGTCGGTTGGATGGGGCTTGGTTGGCGGCTTTGCCGCCAACCAAGCCCCATCCAAAAATTAACTAACTGACTGTCATCTCGAAC
>JBDHYV010000257.1:0-4095 GCA_039811545.1 Bacteroidales bacterium
TAGTAATGGAAAATTTCGGTTACCGAAAGCACACCGGGATCTTCTGCCGGCGAAATATGATCCACCTTGCGGTTGGCTTTATGCCAGTCGAGAATGCGTCCGACGAAAGGCGAGATGAGTTGGACGC
Source organism: Bacteroidales bacterium (assembly GCA_039811545.1). Taxonomy (GTDB): domain Bacteria; phylum Bacteroidota; class Bacteroidia; order Bacteroidales; family F082; genus JALNZU01. Next base: position 128 of record JBDHYV010000257.1, read on the forward strand.
CCGCCTCGGCACAAGCAATGGCTTGCACCTTGCTGAACAACAAGGTCAAATTGGTGCGAATGCCTTCATTTTCGAGGATGGAAGCAGCCTGAATACCTTCCCATGTAGCGGCAATCTTGATGAGGATGCGCTCGCGCGGAATACCGTTTTGTTCGTATAACTCGATGAGCTGACGGGCTTTGTTGATGGTGCCGGTCATGTCGAACGAGAGCCGTGGATCCACCTCGGTGGAAACCCTGCCCGGCACAATCTTCAGTATTTCCATCCCGAAATTCACCGAAAGGCGGTCGAGGCAGCTTTGAATGCGGTGTTGAAGGCTGTGAGCCGGTTTGCGGGCATAATGAATGGCTTCTTCCACTAAGTGGCTGTATTTTTCGTCCGTGGCAGAAACAAAAATCAGCGAGGGGTTGGTGGTGGCGTCAACGGGCTTATAGCGCTCAATGGATTCAAAATCGCCGGTATCGGCCACCACACGGGTGTATTCTTTGAGTTGTTCGAGGGTGTTTTTCATCGCTGCTGCTTTTTTTTTGCTTTATTTCACTTCACTTCCGTTGTGAAAATCTTGTGTCGGTGTAACAAAACAGAGTTTCCCCTCGTGGTTTTCGGCCATCAGAATCATGCCTTGCGACACCACGCCCCGAAGTTCGCGAGGGGCTAAATTCACCAACATCAATACTTTCTGCCCGATGATGTCCTGAGGTTGATAATGTTCGGCAATGCCGCTTACCACCGTTCGGGTATCGAGGCCGGTATCAACGGTGAGTTTGAGCAGTTTCTTGGTTTTGGCCACCGGCTCGGCAGCCAAAATGGTTGCAGTACGAATATCCATCTTGGCGAAATCTTCGTAGGAAATATCGCTTTTCTGAGGTTTCAACACAGGAGCTTGTGCCTGAGTATTGGCCTTTTTGGTATTCTGAAGTCGTTCCACCTGAGCCTGAATAGCCTGATCTTCAATTTTTTCGAACAGATAGCCCGGCTCGCCCAATGAATGTCCGGCAACAAAAAGAAGCGTTTCGCCTGCCTGCTGCCAGCTTTTACACTCAAGGCGCAGCATGGCCGACAGTTTTTCGGAACTGAACGGAAGGAACGGACGCGACAGTATCATCAGCTTACCGGCCAGCTCTAACGAAATGGCCAGAATGGTTTTCACTCGCTCCGGGTCGGTCTTAAACAGTTTCCATGGCTCGTTTTCAGTCAGGTATTTGTTGCCTAAGCGCGCTAGATTCATCAGCTCCGAAAGGGCTTCCCTAAAACGGAAAAGCTCGAGACTGGCGGCAATCTTTTCCGGAAAGGTATTCATCAGCCTCAGCGTTTCCTTATCATTTTCGGTCAACTGACCTATGGCGGGCACTAAACCACCAAAATATTTCTGGGTGAGCACCAATGTTCGGTTTACGAAATTGCCGTATATGGCCAGCAGCTCGTTGTTGTTGCGTGCTTGAAAGTCGGCCCAGGTGAAGTCGTTGTCTTTGCTTTCGGGGGCATTGGCAGTGAGTACATAACGTAGCACATCCTGTTTGCCAGGGAAATCAACTAAGTATTCGTGCAGCCAGACGGCCCAGTTGCGTGAGGTGGAGATTTTGTCGCCTTCAAGGTTCAGAAACTCGTTGGCCGGCACATTGTCGGGTACAATATAACTGCCCTCGCTATGGAGCATCACCGGGAAGATGATGCAGTGAAACACAATATTGTCTTTACCGATGAAATGAATGAGCCTTGAATCCTGACTTTTCCAATAGGGCTCCCAGTCTTTTCCGTTTTTTTTGGCCCATTCGCGGGTGGCCGAGATATAACCGATGGGCGCATCGAACCACACATACAGCACTTTTCCTTCGGTGTTATCTATCGGAACCTTCACTCCCCAATCTAAGTCACGCGTTACGGCACGGGGCTGCAAACCCTGATCTATCCACGATTTGCACTGCCCGTAAACATTGTTTTTCCAATCCTGCTGATGGCCCTCGATGATCCATTCCTTGAGCCAGCTTTCATACTGGTCTAAAGGCAGATACCAGTGTTTGGTTTCGCGCAACACGGGAACGTTTCCGCTCAAGGCCGAACGCGGGTTTTTCAGATCGAGCGGACTGAGCGAAGTGCCGCAGCTCTCGCATTGGTCGCCATAAGCTTTCTCGTTGCCACAGTGTGGGCAGACGCCTGTGATATATCGGTCAGCCAAAAACTGGCCGGCTTCCTCATCGTAATACTGTTTTGAGGTCTTTTCGATAAATATACCTTTTTCGTAAAGCTTACGGAAAAATGCCGCCGCAGTCTCGTGGTGAATGGGAGCCGAAGTGCGCGAATAGACGTCGAATGAAATGCCAAAAGCATCAAACGAATCCCGAATCATCGTGTGATAGTGGTCAACCACTTCCTGCGGCTGTATATGCTGCTGCCGCGCCTTGATGGTGATGGGAACGCCATGCTCGTCCGACCCGCCGATGAACAACACATCTTCGCCTTTCATCCTTAGATAACGCACGTAGATGTCCGCCGGCACATAAACACCGGCGAGATGGCCGATATGGATGGGGCCATTGGCGTATGGCAGGGCTGAGGTAATGGTGTGACGTTTGAAATGTTTACTTTTGGATTCCATTTTGACGAAAAAATTTGTTGAAAAAAACGCTGCAAAGGTAACCAAATAGTTTACACATGATTGCACCTCCGCCATTGCAGGCAGGCGATACCGTTGCGTTTGCCTCTCCCGCCCGAAGCATCGAACCGCATCAGCTCAACGATGCCGCCGCACTTTTTGAACGACATGGTTTTCGGGTGCGCCTCGATCCCGAAATTTTTGCCGTACACCACCAGTTTGGAGGAACCGACGCCCACCGCGCTGCACATTTCAACCGCCTGCTTTCCGACCCGCAAGTGAAAGCCATCGTGGCGGCTCGGGGCGGCTTTGGATGCAACCGTACTACCGATGCGGTTGACTTTGAATTACTGCGCAAAAATCCAAAATGGATCGTCGGCTATTCCGACATCACCCATTTTCATGCCCTGATAGGCCAAAAAACCGGTCTGCAAAGCCTTCATGCCCCAATGGGAAAAGAAATGGGAAATATCACTGCACAATCCGAAGAAGCCATGATCAATGCGTTGACGGGCCGGCCGCCGAGCTATCGTTTTAGCACACATCCCCTGAACCGAGAAGGTGCTGCAAGCGGAAAACTCATCGGCGGAAACCTGTCGGTGCTGTACAGCTTAGCTGCCTCCGGAATGTTTCCTGAAACAAACGGCCGCATCCTTTTTATTGAAGATGTGGACGAATACCTCTATCATATTGACCGGATGATGATCAGCCTCAAAAAGGCCGGAATATTCAGCCGTATCGCCGGTTTGGTGGTGGGTGCCTTTACCGATATCCACGACCATCAGGTGCCTTTCGGACTGTCAACCGAAGAAATCATCCGCGAACATTGCGCTGATTATCACTTCCCCATTGCCTTTGGTTTCGAGGCAGGCCATCAGCCCCAAAACCTCTGCTTGGTCATGGGACGACAAACCCATCTTGAAGTTGAACCGGAAAACGACAGTGTTTTAAATCAAGCATCATAAAATCAACATCATACGATCATGGCTATGCACAACGAACTGGGGAAATTGGGCGAGGAACTAGCCTTGCAACTTTTGCGCTCCAAAGGGATGAAGATTCTTGAAACCAACTGGCATCTCGGCCATCACGAAATTGACATCCTTGCCATGGACGGCGATACTTTGGTAGTTGTGGAAGTCAAAACCCGCAGCGGCACCTGGTTTGGCGAACCCGAATTTTCCGTAACCCGCGCCAAACAAAAAGCTTTGGTTAGAGCTGCTGAAGGTTATATCCAGAAAAACGACCTGAACACAGATACCCGTTTCGATGTCGTTTCCATCGTCATCACCCCCAACGAAAGAAAGGTAGATCATATCGAAGACGCCTTTTATCCAACCCTGCGCTGAATGAAAATTCACAGCCATGAGTTTTT
>JBDHYV010000258.1:0-4089 GCA_039811545.1 Bacteroidales bacterium
CTCAAAATGTTTTTGAAAATATTTTTTGAGAAAAATTTATCCCAACTGTGTATCAGAATGTTATAACGATAAAAAAAATCTCACCTCTTCGATTTTGAAAATATTTGATGAGATTAACGAACAAAAACTGGAGAATTAGGACACGAAAGTGTGTTAGAATAGTGATAACCTGCACCCTGAAAGCCAATAATCATCGCTGAATTAGTAATGCGGTGAGTGCAAACATAGCTTGCCATCAGGCCGCGGGCGCGTTTGGCAAAATAACTGATCATTTGGTAGGCACCATTCTTCTCATCAAGAAAGCGCGGCGTGATAACTTGTGCGTTAAGAGATTTAAATTCAACAACTTTGCTATACTCAACAGAGGCGAGATTAAGGATAATATCCGAATTCAATCGGCCTAATTCAGAGGATATCTGGGCTGTGATGCGTTCAGACCAAAAGTCGTACAAATTCTTTGATGAAGCCGGCTGTAAGGGTGTTCCCATATCAAGGCGGTAGGGTTTAATGGGGTCGAGAGGCCGAAGATAGCCATACAGCCCCGAGATGATTCGCAGATGTTTCTGAGCAAAATCGAGTGTCAGGTCGTTCCAATTATCAGGGTTAAGCCCTTGATACACATCTCCTTTATAGGCATATATAGCAGGTTTTCCTGCTTCTTCAGCTTTCATTTTCCAGTGCTGGTATCGTTCGAAGTTGAGTAGTGATAGTGATTTGCTTATTGATAAGAGCCGACTCAAATCATCGGGCTTGAACTCGGCAAGCAGCGAAGCAAGGTGATTAGCCTCATTGATAAATAGTGGCTGATTAATGCCGCAAACGATGGGTTTTGTTTCGAAATCGAGGGTTTTGGCTGGAGAAAGAAGGATAAGCATCTCTTTTGTATAGGATATGGAAATGGTGGTTACACCTATTAATATTATAATTACATTTTTTTGGGTATTACTTTCTGTATCACTTCGGTTGGGATCAGAAAGTAGCGGCTTTCCCTTTCGGTCTGAATCATTCGTGCAAAACCGATGAGCATGAAATCAACCAATTTTCTGGTAGCCGTTTTGCGGCTTATTCCTGCAGCCATGCGAAACTCGTCGAGGCTCATTCCTTTGGTTTGATTGAGCAGTTGCAATAAAGTCATTTCCGTATCGGAAAACTGAATATTGACCGGGTTCCCATCTTGTTCCCTTTTCCAGAATTCGAGCAAAACAGGGTCCGCCAGCAGGTTTTGGTCGTGCACACGCACAAACACTTTATAATCATCGAGATGATGAGGAGCCTTATGTTTAATACCGTTTGATTTTGGAACTATGACTTCGAGCACAAGTTTTCCGTCTATAGTCCATTCACGGGTTTGGAACTTCACTTCAGGACGGCAATACATATTGGAAGCGGCTTCGAGCATATAATACTCTTCCTCGGAGCGCATACCGGCAACAACACCATTGTCTTTGAGCCCGATGAGTAAGCGTCCGCCATCGGTATTGGCAAAAGCTACAAGTGTTCGGGCAATTTTCCGGCTGTCGGAAATCTCGAATTTAAAATCGAGCTGTTGATTTTCGCCTTGGGCAATCAGGTTGCGAATGTGAGCTGACATTGCTTTGATTGGGTTTACAGCCTTCAAAATTATGAAAAATTGGTGGGGATTGGCCTGAAATTTTCACTTTTTCGCAAAAATAGCCTTCCAAGGCACAACAATCTCAAGCCTTCACATCATCGAAATCAGCGGAACGCACAAATAGGCTAACCACATAAGGGCAAACCGGAACGATTTTGAGGTTTTCTTTACGTGCGAACTCAGCGGCCTCAACTACTAACATTTTTGCGAGACCTTTTCCTTTAAACGCATCTTTCACCTCGGTGTGATCGAGTTCGATTTTGTGTTTATCAATCCAATTATAATGAAGCTCACCAGCCAGCTTGCCATCGTCATACAGCTCAAACTTCCCCTCTGTTGGGGTATTTTTATGAACAGCTTCCATTGCTTTAATCTTCTAAAAATCCAAATTTTCCATTGTTAAAATCATCGAAGGCCTGATACAGTTCTTCGCGGGTATTCATCACAAAGGGGCCATGAGCCGCAATGGGTTCATCAATAGGTTCACCACTCAATATCAACACTTTAGAATTTTCTACAGCCTCAACCGAAAACGACTCGCCATCGTTTGCCATCAAAGCAAAAAAATCTGTTGGTACTTTTTCCTGTTTATTCACTATAATAGCACCTTCGACTACAAGCAAGGCAGTGTTGTAATTTTCGGGAAAACTAAAACTAAACTTTACATTTTGTTTCAGTTTAAGGTTATATAGATGTATGGGCGAAAAGGTAGATGCCGGGCCCTTTTTGCCTTGATATTCACCCGCAATAATCTCAAGCTCAGCTCCTTCAGAAGAAAAGCGTTTCAATTTATCGTTTGCAAGTGGTTGATATTTTGCCGGGTCCATTTTATTTTTGGCAGGCAGATTCACCCAGAGTTGTACCATTTGGAACTCGCCCCCTTTGCGGCTCCACTCCTTTTCGTGATATTCCTTATGGAGGATACCACCGGCAGCCGTCATCCATTGCACATCGCCTTCGCCAATAATTCCACCTCCACCTTTGCTGTCGTGATGTTGGACTTTTCCTTTATAAGCCACTGTAACGGTTTCAAAACCTCGGTGCGGATGAACCCCAACGCCACGCGGCCGCTCGCTGGCCCCGAAGTAAAACTTTGAATTATAGTCCATTAAAATAAAAGGGTTCATTCGCTGCATCCCAAGTTTAAGTTGACTTGGGATGAAATTGTGCACCCGAAATCCATCGCCAACATAATGTGGTTCACGCGGGCTGATAACCGCTTCTACTGTTCGATTTGACATTGTTTCTCTCTATTTGTTGAGTTTTTTTCTGCGATTTTTTTTTAAACACTGATGGTTTTGTGATAATTAACAAAAAGCCGGGTATTTGGTTCAATTTGTTAATTTAATACCTATATGTTGGGTTTTATAGCCAAATAATAAAAAATACACGTATGAGAAGAATGATTTCATCAATTGATTTTAGAGGATAAGATGAAACGTTACGAGTTTTCTATTTGATGTTCAATCCGTTATACTTTGTTAACATTCACCTGCCCTATCATTTCCAATTAACTTCCTAAAAGGTATTGCCATTTCGAGAAGTTTTGTACCTTTGTTAAAAAATTAACATTAATTTAATTTTTCCATAACATGATGAATATCAATGAGAAGATGCTTTTGATGAGCAATGTTGAGTTGTTCAGAGGCTTAAATAGAGAAGAGATTGAGCTCATAGCCAACGAGGCAACCTATAAGACTTTTGAGCCAGGCGAATTTCTTTTTGTTCAGAACTATCCTCGAAAAGAGATTTTTGTTGTTGCAGAAGGCAAGATTGAATTGTTTAAAAGCACACCTTATGGCGAAGAGCAACGCATCACTAACTTCAATCGGTATGATTTTCTAGGTGAAGGTTCGCTGATGGAAGACTCGCCCCACTCCACTTCGGCTCGGGCTATTGAGCGGAGCATTGTGTTGACACTTAACAACGAGCTTATTCGGTCTTCGGGGACGATTGCGGTAGCCATTTTCTCGAACATCACCAAAGTTGTTTCGCGTCGGATGCGATATGCCAACTCACGGATGATAAGTTGGAACAACCAGTATGAATCGGGCAAGACACGAATGGAGCACGACCTTTTGGGCGATCGGGCAGTTCCGTATGAATACTATTATGGTGTTCAGACCCTGCGAGCTATGGAAAACTTCAGCATCAGCGGGGTTACCCTAAACTTCTATCCCGATTTCATCCATGCCTTAGCCATGGTAAAAATGGGAGCCGCCAAAGCCAATCACGAACTTGGTCAACTTTCAGATGAGCTGGCCAATGCTATTGTCAAAGCCTGTCAGGAAATACTTGAAAATAAATTCCACGCGCATTTTGTGGTTGACATGATACAAGGCGGAGCCGGAACTTCGACCAATATGAATGCCAATGAAGTGATTGCTAACCGCGCACTTGAAATCATGGGCAAAGAGAGAGGACAATATGAGTTTTGTCATCCGAACAATCATGTAAACCTCTCGCAAAGCACCAAC
>JBDHYV010000259.1:0-4069 GCA_039811545.1 Bacteroidales bacterium
GACCGCTTTTCATTGCATGTTGAGTTTCAGCCTACTATTGATTTTGATGAGGATTTGTTCTTCCAAAGCTCCTGGGGTTTCAGGTATCGGTTCAAAGGAAAAAAGTGAGTGAGAACGGGTTTTGTCATTCATTTCCCACTCAATAACAGGCTGAATTCCGTATTTTTGAGCCGGAAAAGTGCAGGACTGCCCGGAACCAAAACATTTTTTCGTATCTCCGATGTATGACCTGTTCTTTTCACGAAACGAACGCCCGGGCCGCAATCTGTTTTCGGTAGCCTGAATTTTTTGGATTGCCGGGTTTTAGCCGAACGCAAGAAATGACATCGCATGAAGAAAATCATCCTTTTATCATTGTTTTTGATTGTTTCCGGACTCATGGGTCGTGCCCAGAATATTGTGCCGGCAAACTGGAAGTTTCACACGGGCGACAAGCCCGAATGGGCACTGCCGGCCTTCGACGACAGCCGCTGGCAGAATATTGACCCCCTGCGGAGCTGGGAAAAACAAGATGATCCGGGTTACGACGGTTTTGCGTGGTACAGAACGAAGGTATTTTTCCCGGAACGACTTAAAGCGAAAGCAGAAGAGATGGGCGGATTAATCCTGTACCTTGGCCGGATTGACGATGCCGACATGACCTGGTTCAATGGCGAACTAATTGGCCAAACCGGAGTTTTTCCGCCCGACTATCTGACGGCCTGGAGTCAGCCGCGACGCTATCATATTGATGCTTCACAAATCCGTTGGGGCACCGAAAACCTCATCGCCGTCAGGGTTTACGATGCCGGAGGCGATGGCGGACTTTATGGCGGCCCGGTCGAATTGCGTCTTGCCGCCCTTGATGAGAAGCTCAACCTGAAGGCGGTATTTGAAACCAAAGACCAGATTCTGACTCCGGCAACGGTAAAACAAATTCAGCTTGAATTTTCCAGCGGCCTCAAACAGACCATCAACGGTAGCCTGAAAGCAACGGTGGTCTCCGATTTTGGCCACACTGTGGCCGACACTGTTTTCAGGATCATGATGGGGCAACAGCAAAGTCGCCGTTTTACACTGTTGCTCTCACGTTTGGCTCCCGGTTTTTACCGGCTGAATCTGGCCTTCCAAAACGATGATTATGCCCGTTACGAAAGCACCGCCTTTGGTATTGAACCCGAAAAAATAGCTTCACCGGTGGATGCACAACCCGATTTCGACGATTACTGGAAACGGGCAAAGGCCGAGCTTTCCGCCCTTGACCCACAGTTCAAAACCATCCGCTTAGACTCCCTTTGTTCGCCGCAGCGCGAAGTCTTTCTGGTCGAGATGCGGTCGCTGGGCGGTATCCTGGTGCGTGGATGGTATTCGGTACCAACGAAAAAGGGCATCTTCCCGGCCATCTTGCGCGTGCAGGGCTACAGCACCTATGCCCAACCCGAAGACGCGGATTACGGCAACGATCTCATTGGGTTCGCACTGAACATCCGCGGACATGGCAACAGCCGCGATGAGCTGAATCCGGGCTTCCCGGGCTTCTTGCTCGATGGCGTTGACAACAAAGAGACCTACATCTACCGCGGAGCTTATATGGATTGCCTGCGCGCAGTTGATTTCCTTTTCAGCCGGCCCGAAGTGGATAAAAAACGTGTTGCCGTGGAAGGCGCAAGCCAGGGCGGAGCACTCGCCATTGCCACGGCGGCCTTAGACAACCAACGGATTGCGGTGGCAGTACCGCAAATCCCGTTTCTGGCCGATTTCAGGGATTATTTCAATATTGCACCCTGGCCGGCAAACGAATTTGAAGCATATATCGAAAATCAAAAAGATGCAAGCTGGGAAAAAGTCTTCAACACTTTGAGCTATGTGGACATCAAAAATCTCGCCTCGCGCGTCAAAGCACCTGTTCTGATGTCGGTGGGACTGGATGATAAGGTGTGCCCGCCTCACATCAATTTTGGTGCCTATAATCAACTGAAAAGCCCAAAAACGTTTGTGGTCTATCCCGGTCTGGGCCACGAAGTTCCAAAAGAATTCAACCGCCTCAAGATGGAGTTTATCCGCGCGAAATTCCGTCAGATTAAATGATACATCAGTCCAAAACTGTCAGCAATGTTTGAACCTTTTGCCGGTAAATGCGTTTAGACTTTACTAATCTAAACCATTTTCAACGATGTCAGAACGATCAATCTGGGTTTCCGACCCCAGCCATAGCGAAATCACATTCAGGGTTAAACACCTGATGATCACCAATGTAAAAGGCGAGTTCCGCGATTTTACAGCACAGATACAGGCCCTCGGTAGCGATTTTTCAAAGGCATCTGTCAATGTCAGCATCAAGGCCGATTCCATCTTCACCAATAATGCCGACCGCGACACGCACTTGCGCAGTGCCGATTTCTTTCAAGTGGAGCAATATTCCGAAATTCTGTTTAGAAGCCTCTCCTTCGAACAGTTGGACGAGGAAAATTTTAAACTCATTGGGTTGCTGAAAATCCGCGATATCGAAAAAGAAGTTGCTCTCGATGTGGAATTTGGCGGTTTGACCAAAGACCCCTGGGGCCGCGAAAAAGCAGGATTTTCCGTAAGTGGAAAGATTAACCGCACCGAATGGGGACTGAACTGGAATGCCGCTTTAGAAGCCGGCGGAGTGTTAGTGAGCGAAGAAGTGAAGATTGCTGCCGAAGTGCAGTTCCTGAAAAACGCTGAATAACTGCGCCATACTTCATTAGGAAACAAGGCCGTCGGGGTTCATTCGCCTGACGGCTTTTTTTTAGGTTTTTTTCTTAACCACCTGGCCTGCGTCGGTGAGTAGTTGCCTGAAATCGGCAATGTCAATCATCCGGCTGATGAACGCCACCAACAGAGCCGCCACTGCGCCAATGCCAAAAGCCACCGGCCACGACAACGGCAGGATGGTGCTGGCTCCAACGGCAAGCACCAATAATAAAAGATATTCGATTAGACGCCACCAATAGAGCGTCCCAAACCGCAGTCCCAGCAAACGGAAAGCCAGCACCATCTGGATAAAAGCCGTGAAAGCCTGAACACCAAAACTGGCCCAGGCAGCTCCCACAGCCTTGAAGTGGGGAATCAGTAAATAATTCATCAACAGATTGACCACTACACCCGATGCGGCCACAAAATTCAATTGCTTCAGGTTCCCGTTGGCAGTGAGTAAAGTGCCAAAAACATAGGTGATTGAGACGGAGACAAAACTCCCCATAAGGATGCGGAGGATGAGCACCGATTCATCAACAACAGGATTTAAAGTCAATTGCGGGCCAGGCACAACAGATTGTCCATAAAGAAGTTGCATCAGCTCTTCGCTGTATGCCAACGCTAAAGCCGCCACCGTGGACGACATCACCACGATGAGGCTGAACGACTGCCTAACCAATTTGCTCACCGGCTCGTGCCGTTGCAGCATGGAGGCAAACATGGGCAACAACAACACACTGAACAACAGCGAGATATTATTGCCCGCATCGAGCAGACGGAATGCCTTGCCATAGATACCGGTCTGAACAAGACCTTCGCCCTCGGGCAACAATCGCTCAATGAGCACCGGCTCTAAGCGGTTGTAGAAACTCATCAGCAAAACCAATAGGGCGTAGGGAAGACTGCTGCGAACGATGGAGTTGATGAGCGGAAGCGGAACTCCAAGATGAAGTCGGCCGGCTCTCAATATCAAAAAAAGCAGTGCCACAACAAAAGTAAGGACATACGCTGCCGTCTGCGCATACACAAACCATTCTATGCGAAACACCCCTCCTGCCCAGCCACTCCATAGCAAAATACTGCAGATGACAATCATGATTAGGCGGTCGAGCACCGAAAGAAAGCTGTCGGTTTTGAAATAAAACAAGGCGGCAATATTCGACCGGAGATAGAGAATCATCGAAAGCAAGATCTGATTCACTGCCACCCAGCCAAGCAAATAGAGTTGCTCGCCTTTATAGCCGATAAGGACGGCAACCCCAAAAGTAACAATGGTATAAAGGAACGCCAGCAAAAATTTGACGGTGGCAATTCCTGTGAAATAACTCTTCACTAAACTGTTGTCCTGAGCAATGGTACGGCTGTTGTA
>JBDHYV010000260.1:0-4026 GCA_039811545.1 Bacteroidales bacterium
ATTAACAGCATATTACAACCAATATGCTCCTACGCTCAATCCACTCCTTCAATGCGGATTATGTTTTACAATGTAGAAAACTTTTTTGATTGCGAGGTAGATTCTAATCGTGCCTATAATGCTTTTACTCCTGATGGCGAGCAACGGTGGACCACTTCGCGCTATTATACCAAGCGAAATAACGTGTTCAAAACCATTGCAGCAGTCGGACAGGGTCAGTTTCCGGCGCTTATTGGTTTTTGCGAAATTGAAAATGAGAAAGTGCTTGACGATATTGTCAAACGAACGCCGCTTCGTCGGTTCAACTACAAGGTGGTTCATTATGAATCGAGCGACAGGCGTGGTATTGATGTGGGCATCGTATATCGTGCAGATGTGCTGACCTTAGTGAACAGCGCTCCTTTGGCCGTTAGGGATGTTGCCGACACAAGTTTTCGCACCCGCGACATTTTATACGCCAGCTTTGAAAATTTAAAGGGCGAATTGTTGCATTTCTATGTGAATCACTGGCCTTCGCGTTATGGTGGGCAGGTTGAGTCGGAGAGCCGCCGACAGCTTGCGGCTTCGGTTCTGCGAAGGCATTACGACTCGCTTAGTGTAGCTATGCCCGGAGCTAAAGTGCTGATGATGGGCGATTTCAACGATATGCCCTCCGATCCAAGTGTGTCGCTGGTGTTGGGTGCTGTTCCAAACGAAAACAGATCAAATGACAATGCACTGGTTCAGTTGTTTGGCAAAAGTTCCTTGTTGGGTTTTGAGGGGACGTTGAAACATGGTCACGACTGGCAGGTCTTCGACCAGATAATTGTGTCGCCTGCTCTTTTTCAGTCCGATACGGGCAGCCGCTATTGCATCGGGAGTGCGCGTATTTTTCATGGCGATTTTCTTTTTGAGGACGACGACCGCTATCTGGGTAAAAAACTATTCCGCACATACAGCGGCCCCAACTATATCGGTGGGTTCAGCGATCATCTTCCGGTTTATGTGGATATCTGCTCGCCGGATTGATTTTTTTTTGCTGAGAGTTTTGCTAAGAAGAGGGTAATCTCGTCAAGGTGAAGCACCCAGTTAACGGCTCCTGTCTCGATGGCGCTCTGTGGCATAGCTTTCACCTCGGCCGAGGCGGGATGTTGGGCTATGGTGATGCCGCCTAACTGATGAATCCGAATGATGCCTTTCGAGCCATCGTTGTTGGCTCCGGTCAGAAGAATTCCAAGAAGCTGTTCAAGATAGACTTCCGCTGCACTCTCAAAAAGAATATCAATCGAAGGTCGCGAGAAGTTTACCTTCTCGTCAACGGTGAGACTGAGTTTTTTGTCTTTCTCAATCAGAAGATGGTAGTTGGCTGGGGCAATATACACCGTGCCATTGACGACCGTTTCGTTTGGTTCGGCCTCTTTGACACGAAGTTGGGTGAACTGGCTCAGATAGGATGGCAGAAATCCACCCGATTGCGGATTGAGATGTTGTACGATGAACACAGGAAGATCGAAGTCGGCAGGGAGAGCCTCAACAATACTTTTTAGTGCTTTTAGGCCTCCAGCCGAAGTGCCGATGACCACGGCATTGATCTTTTCAAGTCCTGTCCCAAACATCACCCTGTGGCTTGCAGTTTCTTTCGGTAAATCTTTTCCTTTGCATCAACCACCTCGAAATCGTCTTTCACTTGACTGAACATCAGACTCTCTTTTGAACCTAGGCCAAGATAGCCATTTTTGGTTAAACTGTCGTTAAACATCTTGAGCACTTTGTTCTGCAACACCTTGTCGAAATAGATCAAAACGTTTCGGCAAATAATCAGGTTAACTTCGGCAAACACGCTGTCGGTGACTAAGTTGTGCTCGGCAAACACGATATTGTTTCGGAGGCTCTGGTCAAAGATGGCCGCATCGTATTTGGCGATAAAATAGTCGGAAAACGACTGTGTTCCGCCTGCTTTCTGATAGTTAGCCGTATATTCTTTCATTCGGCTAATAGGATAGATTCCTTTGCGGGCTGTTTCCAGAGAGGCAGGGTTGAAGTCGGTGGCATAAATCTGAGTGCGTTTGTCTAAGCCTTCTTCTTTGAGCAGGATTGCGAATGAATATACTTCCTCGCCGGTAGAGCAGCCTGCATGCCAGGTCTTGATATAAGGATAGGTTTTCAGAATGGGGATCACCTCGTTGCGCATACTTTCGTAAAAGGAAGGATCACGAAACATTTCGGTTACGTTGATGGATAAATCTTTTAAAATGAGCTTCATCGTCTCTTTGTCGCGAAGCAAGATATGTTGCAATGCACTGATACTTTCGAGCCCCATTTGATATTGGCGCTGAACAATCCTGCGTTTGATATGGGCGCGGTTGTAATTTCTGAAATCATAGCCGTAAACTCTGAAAATGGCCTCAAGCAGGAGCTCTGTCTCAACATCCTGCAAATGAAGAAGGTGTGCGTTTTGTTTGTGGGTGTCCATTGTTTTCTATGTTCAGTAGAGCCATACACGGAGTAGCGAAAGGAGCTTTGCAGTATCAAATGGTTTGGTGAGGTATTCGTTTGCGCCGGCGGCAATACACTTCTGACGGTCGTCTTTCATGGCTTTGGCCGTCAGCGCAATAATAGGCAGGCGGGCAAATCGGTGGTCTTTTCTTATCTGTCGCATAGCCTCATAACCATCCATCTCGGGCATCATAATATCCATCAACACTAAGTTGACAGCAGGCGTGGCTTTTAGTTTTTCGATGCCCTCACGACCGTTACGGGCGATGATGACTTTCATGCCGTATTGTTCAATGAAACTGCTGATGGCGAACACATTGCGCATATCGTCATCCACGATGAGAACGGTTTTCCCATGAAGGATATCCTCGCGTGGGAGGATTTTATTGAGCATCTCCTGTTTGTTTTTTGGCAGTTTCGACTCCACCTGATGCAGGAAGAGGGTTGACTCGGACAGTAGCCGCTCGAACGACCGAGCGCCTTTGATGATGATGCTGTCGGCCAATTTCTGAAGATGCACGTTTTCGTCTTCCGTCATCTCATGCGAAGTGTAGATGATGACGGGCAGATTGTGCATATTTTCGTTTTTCTTTATTTTTTCTAAAAGCTCGAAACCGCTCATACCAATCAGCCCAAGGTCGAGGATCATACAGTGGAAGGTCTCGTCCTGAAGCTGTTCCCAGGCTTCTTCGCCCGACGAAACGGCGGTGATGCTCACATCGTCGGCTGTCATCAAGTCAACAATGCTGCGGCGGGTGATGGTGTCGTCTTCTACAACCAATAGTTTGCGAGCTTGGCCGTCAACGAAATCTTCTAACTTGTCGAGGGCGCTTTCGAGGCTCTCTTTTGTGACGGGTTTGCTCAGATAGCCAATGGCACCTTGTTTCAGGGCATCGAGGGTGCTGTCGGCAGCCGAAACATAATGAACGGGGATATGGCGTGTGCGGTTGTTCTTTTTTAGCCGATCCATCACCTCGTAGCCGTCAATGCCGGGCAGTCCGATATCCAGAATAATAGCACTCGGCACATAATAGTCGGCATAATGCAGCCCTGCTTCGCCATCGCTGGCAATCAGGCATCTAAACTGGTGTTCGTTGGCTAAGTCCTTGATAAGCATTGCAAATTTCGCATCATCTTCGATAATCAGAAGCACTTTGTCGCCTTCGGTGATGAGCATCCTGTCATCGTTGAATATTTCTTTGGGCTGTGGTGGTTCAGCGGCTGCTGTGGGTGTCTTGGTTGTGGGGATGTTCTCTTTTTTTGGTTCGGCATTCCCCGAAGCTGGGAGGTCGCTAGGTCTTTCTCCCAATTCAATCGGCAACAAAAGGGTAAAAGTACTACCTTCGCCTTCTTTGCTTTCCACCTCGATGTGCCCGCCCAGGAGTTCCGAGAATGCCTTGGAGATGCTCAATCCCAGCCCAGTGCCGCCGTATTTCCGGCTTGTGGTTCCATCGGCCTGTGTGAAGGCGTTGAAGATGAGTTCTAATTTTTCGGCCGGAATACCAATGCCAGTATCCTGTACCGCAAAAGCTAACCATTGACTCGTTCCAC
>JBDHYV010000261.1:0-4015 GCA_039811545.1 Bacteroidales bacterium
TTTGTCGGTCGAAATTAGGAAAATGGAGAATGAGAAAATAGTAGTCGTCATAGCTGTCAATCTTCGGACGTTGGTTCACCGATTTACAGTCCTCGATGTCTAACGGGTGGAAATGAAACTTATCTCTCAGAAACTCAAAATCTTCTTCAACGGGCTGTTGAATATGGTGCCAGCGCAACCTTCCCATTTTAACCGTTTCAATCATAGGCCATTGTGTTAAGCATTCTGTCTTATCGGCTGTCTCAATCCGCTCATCAAGCCCGGATTCGCCTCAAAAGTACAGTTTTTTAGCTTGTGGTTTTTAGCATTAGCCAATTTATTTTGGTTTATGCGTCAAAAAAAAACCGCTCTGTACGAAACGGGCAGAGCGGAATTATTATTTCTTACAAAAATCGTTTTGGGTTATCGCACAATTAAGCGGGCTGGAGTGTGTCGGTTGCCCGTGAGGGTAACAACATAAATACCCGGCTTCAAGTCAACGATTTCAAGATCCAGCATCCTGGTTTGTGCTGCAATATCGAAGGTCTTGACCAGTCGTCCTTGCATATCGTTGATATGAAGCTGCTGGCTTTGGTTAAGGGCAACCGGGAGGCTGACCGAAACAGTGGCATCAGCCGGATTTGGAAAAAGCAACAAATGGCTGTTTTCGGGAGCTTTTTCGCCAATGGCGGTTTCCACTTCCAGCATCTCCAATTTCATATCATCGAAATAGAAACCATCGCCGCTGACATAGATATCGCTTTTCAGGACAAATCGCAACTGGAAAGCACTTCCGGCATAAGGCGTGAGATCAATCTCCTCTTTCACCCAACCCGAAGTACCATCGTAAACCGGTTCACCGGCAGGCTGATTGTTGCTGCCCGGTTTGGTATATTTCCCGCCAAGAGCTACCCATTGAAAGGCATTGGTTGGTTTAATCTGAAGCTGCACATAATCCCATCCGGTTTCAATATCCCATTTTGTCCAAAAACTGAGTCGGGCATAAGGGGTTTCGGGCAGTTCAACAGGCTGATTAAGGGTGATGATATTGGTTACATTATTGCCATAATTGCCATTAGGTGAGTCGGTGATTGAAGCCGGAGCCGTAATATAGGATGCCGTGGTGGTGTTCCAACTTGTTGAATTCCAAGCTGTCATCTGATCACAGGGGTCATTCATCAGGGTGATAGTATGGCCATAAATTTTGGTGATGGTATCAGTTGTAATAAACTCGCCATTGTCGAGCCGGAGCACAAAACGGAATACATCCCCACTTTGGATATTGCCGGCAAGGGTAACCGGGATGGAGTCGGTGATGGATTGCAGCATTGCAAGGGCTCCACAACTCACAGGCTCGCCCACTGCTGTTACACCTTCATCAAGTGGAATAACGCTCACTGTCCAGCCATCGGAGTTACCAAAACCAAGCCGCTGAAGTGTAAAAGGCAAATAGAACTGTCTTTGTCCTACGATCGGTCCCGAAAGGTCGGTCAGTTTGCCATAACTACCAGACAGATAGGCGGCCATCATATTTTGAATCATATTTTCCTGACACAAAGGGATGATGCGGCTCACCGAGGGCCAGAATCCGTCGTTATCGTTGCCCACTTCAGGTGTGTATGCAAAGACGGCATTTTTATTTTGGGTATCTCCATACATATAATCATCAGAGCTACCGTTGGTTACATAAATTGTTGTACTTGCCGGGCCGTAGGTGTAGCGGCTGTCGCGTGTCATCAATTTAGCGTGTGCGTTGAAAACAGCATCATCAGGGCAAGGTGTCAAGGTATAACCCCAAGGATAAAGAAGCAGATTGCTGTATGAGTGATAGTTGAGGTTGATGACAAACTGATGTTCTTCGGCAAACTGTTTGAGATTCTGGGTTTCCACCTCGCTGAATGCTGCGGGTCCGCGGTAGGTTTCATCATAGCCGTAGGGCGAAGAGCCGGTGTTGTCGTAGCCCCATTTGTATCCGAAATTGCGGTTCAGATCCACGCCATAGGAGTCGCCGTTGTTGCGGCGATTTTTGCGCCACATTCCTCCTCCATTGGGATTGGTTTGCTGGTTAAATCTGAAGCCATCCGGATTAACAATGGGCACAAAATACAGCTCCCTGTTATTCACAATATTCTGGATATTGGGGTTTGTTTCGTAGTTTTCGAGCAGATAAAACATAAAATAGATCATCTGCTGCACCCCAATACCTTCGCGAGAATGGATAAGCGAAGTGTAAAGCACTTGCGGCTCGTTTTCGCTTTCGTTGGGGTTGTCACTGATTTTCACCCACCATTGCGGGTTTCCGTTCAAAGTGAGGTTTGTGGAGCTGATGGGCTGTTTCACTGTAATCAGGTTGGGCCAGGTGGCCGCCATAAGATCAAGTTTCTCCAACACTTGGTCGTAGGTATAGAACCCGCCCATGCTTCCATAGCCCCAGTTTTGTGGCACCGGAAATTCATCGGCCGGACTGCGGGTGATGGGTGTTTTCTCAGCATCGGCAGCGCGTTGGCGATAAAAAGCCGAAACATCCTGAATTTGTGTCTCGACAGGAAACCCGGCAGTTCTCACCCTGGCAATTTCGTCTTCAGAAAGATCGGTTTCAAGGTAGGCATTTTTTCGAAATACACCTTCCGACAGGTCAATACCTGTTTGGGCTAAGGCAGCAAGGTCGCGCCCTTCAACCAAAATCTTAACGCGGTGATAAATAGGTAGGTCTTGTGCACTAACGCCTAATACAAGCATCATGGCAAGCAAAATAGAGGAAAAATATTTCATCAGCTTGGATTTATTTTTGAAGGGCTAAAATTAGAAAAAATACTTTTCGCAGAAGTTGGGGTTACGAGAAAGTTGAGAAAGTGTTCAATATTTCCATTCCAAGGTGGCGGCCAATTGCCTGAGGTCAGCCTTAAGAAAATCAATCACTGGCGCGATAGAGTCATTATTAGGTCGGAATCCGAAATAAAGCGCGCCACGCACAAAATGATTCACGGAGTCGGTCAGGTAAAACTGGATAGGCGATGCCACTCCCTTTCCATGAATAAAATAGAAATTACCGTAAACCCTATTTTCGGGCAAGATGACCAAACTGTCGGCGATACCGCTGGCTTTCGGCAAATGTTTCAGTGCCAGGGTGCGGGCATCTTCCAGAAAAACAGTAAGATTTTTATCCACCTTTTTATAACTTAAGTAAACCTCGGCTTTGAACTGCGGATAAACGATTGTAAGCCAGTCGTCCTGACCTGACTTCCGCTTGGCTTGCTCCAGATGGGCAGCCAATGAATAGTCAAAACGAAAATGATGTGCCGAATCATAGCGCTGATAGGCCTTTTTGGGCAGTTCGATGCGTAGAAATCCTTTTGGTTTTGGCATGGTGTGTTCATCGCAGGAGGCCAAAACGCATAAGGCACAGAGTATCACGACTGCCGATAGGCTATTCAACAATCTATTCAATCTCATCGGCAGCAAGGTGGGTTACTTTAATTTGCTTGATACGGCGGCTGTCGGCATCAATCACTTCAAAGCGGAAGTTTTTACAAGTGGTTTTATTGCCCTTTCCAGGGATTCGTCCTTCGAGTTCGAGCAGCAAACCTGCCAGAGTGTCGGATTCGCCCTGTACATCATCGAAAAAGTAGTCATCGAGCTCCAGCACCTTACAAAAATCGTTCAGATTGGTTTTGCCTTCAAAGAGGTAGGTGTTTGCTCCCAACTTGCGGAAAAGACTGTTGCGTGTATCTTTATCAAATTCATCGCTGATTTCGCCAACGATTTCTTCTAGGATATCCTCCAGGGTAAGCAGTCCGGAGGTTCCGCCGTATTCATCCACTACAATGGCCATGTGAATTTTGCGCTCGCGAAACTCCTGCAACAGGTCGCTGATTTTTTTAGTTTCGGGCACAAAAAAAGCCGGTCGTATCATATTGCCCCACTGCACATCTTCATCATGCAAAAACGGGAGCAAGTCTTTGATGTATAGGATGCCTACCACTGTGTCCAACGTTCCTTCATAGACAGGAATTCGCGAGAAGCCACTGTCGAGTAC
>JBDHYV010000262.1:0-4014 GCA_039811545.1 Bacteroidales bacterium
AATGGACAGGGTAAAAGACGAAAGGACAAACGAGCCGGCCGTCAAAGACTCCCCTAAGCCCATCGAAGACGAAAATGAGATGCCAGACAAGAAAAGAACCAGGTATCTCGACCGCATCATCCGTCTTTTCGACAGAGAACTGCTAGAATAAATCGGTTTATCAACTACAAATTGTTGACAACTTACAAAAGAGAATCATTTTCCAATCAATATAAAAACTAATTTTAATTTGCTGAATCATGACTGAAATGTTAAAGTTTGAACATCCTAAGGATCAATCGAATATCATAAAAGTAATAGGTGTCGGAGGCGGTGGCAGCAATGCTGTAACCCACATGTACCACCAGGGCATCAAAGGCGTTGACTTTGTATTGTGCAACACCGATTCACAGGCGTTGGACACGAGTCCGGTTCCAAACAAGATCCATCTAGGCAAGCGCCAATTGGGTGCCGGCAACATACCTGCTGTCGGCCGCGAGGCGGCACTTGAGACCACTGAAGAAATCACCGAGATTCTTCAACCCCACACCAAGATGCTCTTTATTACTGCCGGCATGGGTGGTGGAACTGGAACAGGCGCAGCACCCGTTGTGGCAAAAATTGCCCGCGACTTAGATATACTTACTGTCGGAATCGTTACACTTCCATTCAACTTTGAAGGCAAAAAGCGCAGACAACAAGCCATCGAGGGCATCGAAGAACTGCGCAAACACGTTGACACACTGCTAATTATCAGCAATGACAAGCTCCGCGAAGAATATGGCAATATGCGGCTTACTGAAGCTTTTAAGAAAGCCGATGATGTGCTAACGATAGCCTCGAAAGGCATAGCAGAAATCATTACCGTTACCGGATATATCAACGTTGACTTTGAAGACGTAAAGACGGTTATGAAAAATTCCGGCAAAGCCATCATGGGCTCGGGAATAGCAGAAGGCGAAAACAGGGCCATCAAAGCCATCGAAGAAGCCATGCGCTCTCCCCTGCTCAACGACTCTAATATCTCTGGTGCTAAGGACATCCTACTCTACATCACTTCGGGTGAAGACGAAGTTTCGCTTGATGAAGTGCACGAAATCACTGATTACATTCAGCAAATCTGTGGCAACTCTGCCGAGGTTATTTGGGGCAACGGAACCGACCCCAGCCTCGAAAAGAGCATTGCCATCACCATCATTGCCACAGGCTTCGAAAACAGCGATTCATTATCCGTCTTCCCTTCACCAACCAATGTCAAAGTAACCCAGCTTTACGGCGAAAATCAAGAAAATAAATCCGCCATCACTCACTCTGCCAACTCATTACGCGAAACAATCTCTCTCGAATCTGACAAGGACACCACCTCCGTAAAGCTGAATACAATTCCCGGACAGGCAGCAACGGTTCCTCAAAGAATACATCAACTTTTTGATTTTCCGGAAAATCCCGAATCGGCAACGGCCCAAGCTCCGGCAACGGCCGATGACAACTTGTTGCCGATGGGTTCAAACCAGTTTGCCGAAGAAGAAAGCGAAAGCCAGCCTGCTCCCGTCAAACTTAAAGATGCCAACGAGATTGATTTTGAAATCGTGGAACCCACGATTGAAAAAAACGCCGAGATCGTACGCAAACAAGCTTCCTTTAACTTCCCCAACGAAGCACCTCACGAGAAAGAAGAGCTCGAACGTCGCAGCATCGAACGCCAGAACAGGCTGAAAGCTATGAGCATGAAAATCAAAACTGACGAAGGTGTCAATGAACTCGAACGGATTCCAGCCTATAAACGTAAAGGCACCGAACTTGCCAGCGAACCCCAGTTTCAAGAAATGTCGCGATATAGTGTTGACCCATCTAACGGACGACCCGGGCTCAGATTAGACAATCCGTTTTTACATGATAATGTTGACTGAATCAGCGATGGAACTCGAGAAGAAAATAAATGACGACATTAAGCAGGCCATGTTGGCAAAAGACATGCGTCGGCTCAATGCCATTCGGGCCATCAAAGCCGCGTTGTTGCTCGAAAAAACAGGAAAAGATGTCAGCAGTGGAATTATCCCCGAAACCGTTGAGATCAAATTGTTGCAAAAGCTCGTGAAACAACGCCGTGAATCGGCCGCCATATATTCGCAACAAAACCGCGCAGACTTAGCCGAAGAGGAAGAATTTCAGGCAGCCATCATCGAGAGCTATCTTCCTGGAAAAATTTCGGACGATGAACTTCGACGCATTATTGCGGATACCATCGCCACTACAGGAGCTCACGGCATGAAAGATATGGGCAAAGTAATGGGAGCGGTTTCGGCCATAGCGGCCGGCAGAGCCGACAACCAGACTATTGCCTCACTTGTCAAAACACTTTTAGGCCAATAATTTATCGCATTGATGGCTCAACCCTGCCATCTGTTTTTGAAAAATGGGGAGGGGGAATGACAAAAGGCTGCCTATATTAAAGGCAGCCTTTTTTATCAGCATTTTTTTTCAAAATTTGTGCTTGAAGTGAATATGATTTTCCATAACAGGAAAAATGAAGTTGATTTCATCCTCACAATTCTAACATTTAGAATAATATTCTCATTTTGGGAATGTCGTGTGGCTTTTAGAAGCAGTTAATAAATTTTTTTTTCTTTTGCAACCTATCTATGATGATTATCAATAAAGTATTGGCATATTTATTGTAAAATTATTACTCGAGATATAAAAAGATATAAAGCAGAACAAAAAATGATTTCCTTCGATAAGACATATCGCCCTCCATTGTTCCGCCTTTATGGCTTGATACTCAATATTCTGTGTATTACCACAAGTTTGTTGGTGCTTCAACTACCTTTAAGGGCTCAAAAACAGATTTTCCCATTTTTAGACAGCAAGACTCTCCACAACCCAATCATACCGCAAGTTTCGGACGACAAATTGGACAACGCATTTCAGCATCGGATGGATGTTGGCAGGCTAAACAGCCAAAGCGATGATCGCGGACTTGAAAATCAGGGCGAGATTGGCTTTTTCCCCGATACCGTAACTGTTTATTACATAAGCCAGAATCCGGCCAGATACAGCTATTTCTACTCCGAAAATGGATTACGCCTGCTTACCATCATCAAGCTATACGAAAATGAACAGTGGGTAAATATTGCGTATGAGTCATGCACTTACGACAGTGAGCGCAACCTCCTCACTTCCATCTGGCAAAGTTGGCAGAACGGCAACTGGCAAAATACCAGCAAGACAACATACACCTATTATAATAACAAAATACTCACCCGCACCCTTCAGACATGGACAAGCTCGGGATGGACGAATTTTGAAAAGATAACGAACACCTACGACCTCAACGGAAACCATTCGACCCACAAGGCCGAGCGCTGGGTTGACAATGAATGGATTAACGATGTGTATGTGCTTTATTTCTACGATAACCAAAACAACCTGACAAGTGGTATCCGTCAGATCTGGAACGCCGTATATTGGCTCAACAGTCAAGAATACAGCTACAGTTATTCCAGTAGTGGGAAACTACTGTTAGCCACCATCAAAAACTGGGAAGACGACGATTGGGTGAATTTTTACAAAGAAACCTACAGTTACACTAACAACAGGCTCAGCGAATATATTGGCATGGAATGGAACGGGACGAGCTGGCA
Organism: Bacteroidales bacterium; assembly: GCA_039811545.1. Lineage (GTDB taxonomy): Bacteria > Bacteroidota > Bacteroidia > Bacteroidales > F082 > JALNZU01. The sequence continues at coordinate 3,624 of JBDHYV010000262.1, forward strand.
AAACTCCACCAAATATAATTACACCTATACCGATGCCGGTTTTCTGTTTACCGCCATTGGCCAGCAATGGGCGAGCGGTCAATGGCAAAATCTCGAACGAAGCCAATATTCTTACAACACCTTTGGAGGCATTTTGTCGGGTCTGGTTCAGAATTGGGCATCGGCAGTCTGGCAAAATAATATGCTCATCACCAATGCCTATGATGAAAATGGCAATGCTCTATCGGCCAATGTTCACTTTTGGGATGGTTCGGCATGGATGCAAAACCAGGATGCTCTTCTTGAACTTTGTTACTCAAACAGCTATTTAAAAAAGGCTAAGTTCTAATATTAACAGCATTTTCCTTAAATTGCAAAAACAAATGATATGCTTGCGGTGAGGCGAGGATTG
>JBDHYV010000263.1:0-4010 GCA_039811545.1 Bacteroidales bacterium
AATTTATCATCAAAGCAAGAAACTCAGTTTACCTTTGACGGCAAACTCAATGAGGTGATAAACGGAGCCCCCGATTGGGTTTATGAAGAAGAATTCAGCTTCTCGCAAGCGTTCTTCTGGTCAGGCGACAGCAAAAAAATTGCCTTTATCCGGTTCGATGAATCGAAAGTCAAAGAGTTTCAAATGACCTATTACGGCGAGTTGTATCCCGAACAATACAAATACAAATATCCGAAAGCCGGCGAAAACAACTCGGTGGTGAGTGTTAAAGTATTTAACCTCGAAAACGGCAAAACCCTTACGATGCAAACCGGCGAAAACGAGGACATTTACCTCCCCCGCATTGCCTGGACAACCGATCCTGAAATACTTTCCATCCAGCGCCTCAACCGCCATCAGAATCATTTTGAAATTTTGTTTGCAAATGCCTCCAACGGAGAAAGTAAAGTGATTTACGAAGAAACCAGTCCGTGGTATGTTGACATCACCGATGATTTGAATTTTCTTCCCGATGGAGAATCATTCCTGATTACGAGCGAAAAAGATGGCCACAATCACATCTACCTCCACAATTTCAAGAAAAACAAAACCCGCCAGCTCAGTAATGGCCGTTTCGACGTAACGAAAGTTTACGGTTACAATCCGGATGATAAAAAGGTCTATTTCCAGACCGCCACACCAACGCCCATGGATAGAAGCATTCAAACCGTTGATCTAAAGGGGTATATGAAGCCCATCACCGCTGAAAGCGGACAAAACAACGCAGTTTTCAGTTCCAACTTTTCTTATTTTGTGAACACCCATTCCACCATTAATACACCTTATTATATAAGCGTCCGCGACAAAAAGGGTACAACGTTAAGGGTTTTAAAAGATAATAGTAAACTCAAAGCACGTGTTAGTGAATATCAACTGCCGGAGTTTGATTTTTTTGAAATAGCCGACAGTAACATTCGGTTGGCCGATGGGCAGCAAGTTTCGCTTAATGCGTGGCGGGTTTTGCCTCCCGATTTTAATCTGGAAAAAAAGTATCCCGTGCTTGTGTATATCTATGGAGGACCGGGGGCACAAACTGTGAACAACGCCTGGGGTGGAAGCAACAATCTGTGGTTTCAATATCTGGCTCAACAGGGCATCATCGTTGTTTCAGTTGATAATCGCGGCACCGGCGCACGAGGGGTTGCCTTCAAGAAGATGACCTATAAGGAGCTTGGTAAATACGAAACCGAAGACCTGATCACTACAGCAAAGGTACTTTCACAACTGCCTTATGTAGATGCTGAAAGGATTGGCGTTTTCGGATGGAGTTATGGCGGTTATATGGCCAGTTTAGGAATCACCAAAGGAGCCGACTACTTTGCTTCGTCCATTGCCGTGGCTCCGGTGACCAACTGGCGCTATTACGACAACATTTACACCGAGCGCTACATGCAGCTTCCATCGGAAAACGCAGATGGCTACGACCAAAACTCGCCTATCAACCACGTTGGAAAGATGAAAGGAAAATATCTATTAATCCACGGTAGCGGCGATGACAATGTCCATTATCAGAATTCGATGGAGATGATCAACGCCCTTGTCAAAGCCAATAAACCATTTGACCTGATGATTTATCCCAACCGTAATCATGGCATTTATGGTGGCAACACCAGGATTCACCTTTATAATAAGATGAGCCATTTTCTCCAAGAAAGCCTGCTTAAACCCTGAAAAGCTTTTAAAAAATCTTTTTTTGGGGGAAGACAACAGCTTATTCATGAAGATTTTATACCTTTGCGGCTCAAAAGTTAATTAACTATTTATTCATCTTAAAGAAAGAGAGAGTATTCACATGATTATTGTTCCTGTAAAAGAAGGCGAAAGCATTGACCGGGCCTTGAAAAAGTACAAGAGAAAATTTGAAAAGACCGGCGTTATCAAAGAACTCCGCAACCGTCAAAAATTCACAAAGCCCTCTATCATCAACCGTGAGCAGAGGCGCAAGGCCATCTACATTCAAAAGCTACGCCAAGAAGCCGAAAATTAAAGCTTCTTTTTACAAGAATCATTTTCAAAAAAAACTTTGATGGGGTGCACATTTTTTTGTACATTTACATCAAAGTTTTTTTCATGCTATGACCACAGCCGATTTCATCCTATATCTCCGTACCGAGAAGCGCTATTCGACGCACAGTCTCAGGGCTTACCAGTCGGATCTGATGCAATTGGCTCAGTTTCTCACCGAAAGTTTCGGCATCATTAATCCGGGCGAAGCCAACGAAAAAATGCTCCGCCAATGGGTTGGGTCGCTCAAATCAAAAGGACTCGACAATAGATCCATCAATCGGAAACAGTCGGCAGCAAGAACATTTTACAATTTCCTGCTTAGCCATCAGCAAATAGAAAAACATCCGATGGAGCGAATGAAATCGCTACGGAAAAAAAAACGCGTGGCCGGTTTTGTTTCTGCCGGACAAATGGAAGCCCTCCAGCACCAACAAACCGGAGACACCTATGCTGACCTACTGCGCAACGTGGTGATTGAGATATTCTATCAGACTGGAATGCGCATCTCTGAGCTACACGGGCTCACCCCTTCAGACGTTGACCTGTCGGAAATGCAGATAAAAATCAGAGGGAAAGGCAACAAAGAACGTTACGTACCATTTCATACCGATTTACTGGTTCATCTCCGAAAATATCTCGCAGCCCGCAACAAACTCAACTCGTCAAGCACCAGTTTTATACTGCTCGAAAAAGGCAAGCAACCCAATATTAAATGGATTTACACGGTTGTTAACAAAGAGCTTCAGAAGGTTAGTACGCTTTCGACGACAAGCCCACACGTTTTGCGCCACACTTTTGCCACCCATATCCTCAACAACGGGGCTGACCTTTTGGCCGTAAAAGAGCTTTTAGGGCACACGAGCCTTGCAGCCACTCAGGTTTACACCCACAACACGATTGAAAAATTAAAACAGATTTATCAACAAGCCCATCCAAAGGGCGATTAGCAATCACATTATAAAAAGGAGGACATCATGACTATCAACATCACATCGGTACATTTTAAAGCCGATCAGAAACTCGAAGCATTTATCAGCAGCAAACTTGAAAAACTAAGCAAGCACTTTCAGGAGATCATAGGTGCCGAAGTAGTACTCAAACTTGACAACACAGAGACTCCGGAGAACAAGATTACTGAAATCAGGCTGCTTATCAAAGGCAACGACTTGTTTGCCTCCAAGCAAAGCAAGAGTTTTGAGGAAGCAGCAGACGAAGCCATTGACGCATTAAAGAAACAGATTGAAAAATACAAAGGAAGATTCACTAATTGATCTGCCGCTATATCAACACTTTAGCTATTTGACAAAATTATTTAGGTTTTTTTTTAAGAAAACCTTTGTCAATTAAATTAAAGTATCTATTTTTGCAGACCTTTTTCAAGGGGTCTGCATTTTTTATGCGACGACAAAGTTCTCATACATAAGCCGGTGTAGCTCAGTTGGCCAGAGCAGCTGATTTGTAATCAGCTGGTCGGGGGTTCGAATCCCTCTACCGGCTCAAGTAAGACATGTTGAAAAGATACTATGGGGGAGTTCCAGAGCGGTTAAATGGGGCAGACTGTAAATCTGTTGGCTAAGCCTTCGGAGGTTCGAATCCTTCCTCCCCCACATTTTTAGCGGGAATAGCTCATTTGGTAGAGCGATAGCCTTCCAAGCTATAGGTGGCCGGTTCGAGCCCGGTTTCCCGCTCCATAAACAAGCCGATGTAGCTCAGTGGTAGAGCACTTCCTTGGTAAGGAAGAGGTCACGAGTTCAATCCTCGTCATCGGCTCACTAATTTTTTAAACACCTTTTAATAAACAATTGTAGATATGGCTAAAGAAAAATTCTCAAGGACCAAGCCGCACGTTAACATCGGAACGATTGGTCACGTTGACCACGGCAAAACGACCTTGACAGCTGCTATCACCATCTGTCTGGCCGACAAAGGGTTATACGAAGTAAAATCCTTTGATGCTATTGATA
>JBDHYV010000264.1:0-3981 GCA_039811545.1 Bacteroidales bacterium
CGAATAATTATCGGTTTCGTATTGAATGCCATACGCCTCACCCTCGGTGATGGAACGGAAAAGGTTGATGTTTCCGTTGATGTTGAGTTTTTTGTTAAGGGTGGCCATCCCAATCAGTTCGAGTCCGTAGGAGTCGTTGGAAGCAAAATTTTCGGGTCGCGAAATGGATATTCCTTGTTCGTTTACCCTTTCGATCCTTTGAAACACATCGGTGCTGTGGCGATAATAGGTGTTCAGGTTGATGTTGGCGTTTTTCCAGAAATGCAGATAACCGCCTTCCATCGAATGGGTGTAAACGGGTTTAAGGTTGGGATTGCCCGACCAGATATTGCGGTTGTCGGAAAAAGTGCGGAACGGATTCAACTGCCAGTAACCCGGCCTGCGGATGCGGCGACTATAACTCACTTGTAACTGGTCGTGCTCGGTGAGCTTATAATTAAGGTGTGCCGAAGGGAAAAAATCAGGATAACTGCTCCGGTTTTTTTCATTGGTTTCGCGAAGCTCAGTGCTGATGTCCGAAAGCTCGGCACGCAAACCAAGAAGATAGGAGAAACGACCGCTCTCGTTGCCAAACTGGGCATAGCCGGCCAAAATGCTTTCCTCGTAATGGAATAAATTGGTGAAATCAGTGTTGATGACCATTTGTCCTGTGCTATCTTCGCCAAGCACCTGATAATCGTTGGTAATATCGCGCATCTGCAGCTTCAGCCCTGTCTCGAGTTTGGTGCGGCTCGAGAAAGGATGAAAATAGTCAACCTGAGCCTGAAGATTCGATTCGTTCTGGTCGTTAATGGTTTTCTGGAGTAGAGGTTTGTTTTGCGGTAGCGGCGTCAGTAGTCTTTCGGTGATATTAGAGGTGGCATCTTCCACATTGGTGAAATACTGGATGCTGGCCGTTAGCAACTGGTCTTTCTTAGCAAACTGTTTCCGATAGTCAATGCCGTATTGCAGATTGGGCTGTCGGCCGCTTTGTTCTTCAACACGGCTGCTTTGGCCAATGAGGTTTAGTGGACTTGAAAAATAGTCGTTATAAAGGATCGTAGAGGTGCTGTTTTGTTTCGAAGCCCTATACATCGTGCTTATTGTAAGGGTGTTGTTTGGATTTATGGAGTATTCGGCACCAAGGCGGAAGGTGTTGCTGTTGTTTTTTCGTAATCTTTCGTTAGTTTGGTCGGTGATGAGGTCAGTGGCAAAAACTTTCCGGTAATTGCTGCCTGAGCCGGTGTTTTCTCGGTAGTTATAGTTGTAGTTGGCAAAATAATTGACCTTGTTGAGGCGATAATTGGCGTTGATGCCTAAACCGGCCTGCCAGGGATAGCCTGTGGTAAGGTCAATGGAGCCATTGAAACCATTGCGGCGGTCTTTTTTCAGGATGATGTTGATGATGCCCGAGGTGCCTTCGGCATCATAACGTACAGAAGGATTGGTAACAATTTCCACACGCTCAATCATATCGCTTTGAATGGCTCTGAGTGCATCGCGGTTGCTCAGGCCGGCCAAACCGCTCACTTTGCCGTCAATCAAGATACGCACTCCATCATCACCCCGAAGGCTCACATTGCCTTCCATATCAACGGTAACAGAAGGAATGTTTTCGAGCACCTCGATGGCATTGGAGGCTTTGGCCGTCAGGTCTTTGCCGATATTAACCACCCTTTTGTCGAGGCTCATCTCCAACGTTGTCCGTTCGGCCACTACTTCCACCTCTTCCAAAAGCTCGGTGTCGGGCGAAATAAAGAGTTGTCCCAACTCTTTGGGTTTCGCACCTTTTTCGATGGTTACATTGCCAATGGTGATGGGCTTGAAAGCAATAAACTGGACGGTTACATAATATCTGCCGGGTTTAAGTTTGATGTCGAAACTACCGTCTTTGCCCGAGATAGAACCGGCAATAAAAGCCGAGTCAGACTGACTGTAAACCATCACCGTGGCATATTCCAGAGCTTGGCGGTTCGACTTGTCGAACACTTTTCCACGAATGCCGCCATCGGCATCCGAAGGTGTCACGGCATTGATTTTGAGGCTGGCAAATAAAAGTGCAAGGGTCAAAAATAATAATGAGAAACGCATATAGAGCTTTTATTAGTAACGTAAAATCTGATGATTGAGCATTTTCTTGCTATGATTGAGCAGTCGTTCGGCTGCGTTCTAAGCAAAAACTGTTCCACTTTTCTACTGGGGGTCAACATCAAGTTGTGCTCTTATTGATTTATATTGTTCTGAGCTTATGAGTCTTTCCAGACATCGGGTAATGAATCCCTTGAGGGGAATCGAAGGCGTTGAACGTGGAAATTTTAAGATTATTTGCTTGATAAATAATGATTTGATTCTGGATACAATGGGATACTCAGGGCCAAGGATCTCAAATTGAGTGTTTTCGCGCAACATTTTGGCCAAATCGTAGGCGGCAATGTTCACCGTATGATTATCGCGATGAAACAATTGTATCTGAATGATGCGATAATAGGGGGGGTAGTTAAATTTTTTTCGTTCCGACATCTGCTGTATAAACAGTCCTTCAAAGTCGTTGTTCAGTACATATCTCATAATGGGATGACCGGGCTGATGGGTTTGGATGACAACTTTTCCCTGGCGGAGTTTGCGTCCGGCCCGGCCGCTTACCTGTGCCATAAGTTGAAAACTGCGTTCAAAAGCCCTGAAATCGGGGTAAGATAACATATTGTCGGCGTTTAGGATGCCCACAACGCGCACCTTGTCGAAATCGAGCCCTTTGGTAACCATTTGTGTGCCAACTAAGGTGTTGGTGCGTCCTGCTCCAAAATTTTCGATGATTTCCTGAAATGAATGTTTCGAGCGAGTGGTATCGAGGTCGAGACGGGCTATTTTGAGTTCCGGAACAATCAGTCCGAGTTCTTCTTCCACTTTCTCGGTGCCAAAGCCATGCATCTTTAGTGCTGTGCTTTGGCATTCGGGGCATTGGGTGGGTACAGCCGTGGAATAGCCACAATAGTGACAACGCAGCATATTGTTTTTCTTGTGATAAACGAGGCTTACATCGCAATGGCGACATTCAGGAATCCAGTTGCACTGTTCGCATTCGAGCCGTAGTGAAAAGCCTCTTCTGTTTTGAAAAAGGATGACTTGTTCTTTGGCTTTCACAGCTTCGGCAATATCATTCAGCAACACCGAGCTGAAATGCGATTTGGCAGTTTTGCGCCTTTTCTCTTCACGCATATTCACCAAGGTGATATCGGGCATCAGTTGCCCGCCATATCGTTCGGTAAGTTTCACTAAGCCGTATTTCCCGCCTTTGGCATTAAAATATGACTCGAACGAGGGTGTGGCCGAGCCTAACAACACTTTGGCCCCGCTCATCGAAGCCAGCACGATGGCGGCATCGCGGGCCTGATATCTTGGCGAGGGCTCATGCTGCTTGTACGAATAGTCGTGTTCTTCGTCAACGATGATAAGACCGAGGTTGCTGTATGGTAGAAAAAGAGCTGAACGTGGCCCTAAAATCACCTGATGTTCGTTGCGGTTGCCTTGGGCATAGCCGAGCACTTTGTTCCAAACTTCAACCTTCTCGTTGGCATGATAGCGCGAGTGATAAATGCCCACCTTATTGCCAAAATAGGTTCTGAGTCGCTCGATGATCTGGGTGGTGAGTGCAATCTCGGGAAGAAGGTACAGCACTTGTTTGCCATGTTCCAGATAGCTGGCAATCAGCTTCATATATATCTCAGTTTTGCCACTCGAGGTAACACCATGCAGCAGGACGACGTCCTTTTCAGTAAAAAGATGTTGAATCTCATCATGGGCTGCTTGTTGGGCCGATGTTAAAACCACAGATTGAAGGTCTTTGATGGCTTGGTATTCTCCTAAGCGGCTCACAACGCGTGTCGAAGCGATAAAAACCTGTTTTTCGGTCAGTGCTTTAAATTGGGCAGCGGTAGCTTTCGCTCCATCGAGCAATATACTCACCGGAACGGATTTGGCCGGCTTTGCCGGAAAACCTGTTTC
>JBDHYV010000265.1:0-3975 GCA_039811545.1 Bacteroidales bacterium
TTCGAAGACCTATGGCCGGCTAAGGGTGACTACGACTTCAACGACTTAGTGCTCGACTATCAGTTCAGAATTCTCATCAACACCAGCAACAAGGTTCAGAAAGTAACCGGAACCTTCATCATCAGAGCCTTTGGTGCCACTTTTGAAAACGGATTCGGATTCCAGCTCCCACAGACTGTCAACCCGGCCGACCTGACCGTTAGCGGTTACGAACTCTCGGAAAGCTTCATCAACCTCGATGGCAATGGAACCGAAAGCGGACAAAACGCCCCCACCATCATCGTTTATGACAATGCTTACAACCAAATGCCGCATCCCGGCGTTGGAATCGGGGTGAACACCACCCCCGGAGCTCCTTACGTGACTCCCGACACCCTGACCATCACCATTGATTTCAAACCCAATGCCGTAAGCTTCAACGAGCTCGACATCAGCAACTTCAACCCATTCCTGATCGTCAATAAGGTTAGAGGCCACGAGGTTAATCTGCCCGGTTACAAACCAACGGCTTTGGTTAACACCGCTCTCTTCGGTCAGGACGATGACGACACCAAACCTACAAACGGTAAATATTATGTTACTAACAATAACCTGCCCTGGGCTATCAATATCTACGAGAAATTTGACTACCCCATCGAAAAACAGGATATCCTTGCCGTTCACCTCAAATTTGCCGAGTGGGCCACCAGCGGCGGCGTCCTTTTCCCCGACTGGTACAAAAACCTCAACGGTTACAGAAATAACGCACTCATCTATCAGGTGCCGCCAACGAATCCATAAGAGATTTTTTGTAAGCCTGCGACTCAAAAAAAGCCGGAATTGCTCAAGTCAATTCCGGCTTTTTTTGTGAATAATTCCAAAGAACTATCTCCAAGCATCTGGCATTAAGAATATTAATCGAATATAATCATCAGTTGATCGCTGATTTACTCATAAAGTGTTCTTCAACCATTGAAATGAAGTTACTCCCCCCAATCACTTGGTTGGCCTCAATCTTAGACAAGGTTAATAATTTTGATGAGCAAATTAATAATTCAGTAAAACACGGTGTATCAAGCGATTTAAGTACATCATAAAATAGAATTATCGAATAAATTAGCTCATTCCCCTCTGCTTTTTGATTTGTTCATAGGCATCAGTAACCACCTTAAATTTCTCTTCTGCCGCTTTTCGAACCTCTTCACCAAGGTGGGTTACTTTATCGGGATGATATTTAACCGCCATTTCGCGATATGCCTTCTTCACTTCTTCATCGGTTGAGTCCTTACTGATTTCCAAAATTTTATAAACAGAATCCGTATCTTTGACAAACATCGCTTTGATAGATTCGAAATCGCTGGGATGCAGTCCGATATAAGCGGAAATTGTTCGAAGTGTTTCAGTTTCAATGTGATTGAGTTGTCCATCGCTCAGCGCAATCCCAAAAAGATAGTGCATCAGTTGGAGCTTTGACGAAGCATCCATATATTGGCCTATCTGAAGGCTTACTTCTTGGAGATTGATTTGTTGTTTGAGTATCTCGCGGAGCATCAACACATATTGTTCGGAGGCTTCTTTTCCAAAATTGCGCAAGAGAAACTGTTTCACATAGTCCAGTTCCGATTTTTTCACATTGCCATCGGCTTTCATCATCGCAGCAGAAAGTACCAAAAGGCTAACACTGAAATCGCCTTGTCGGGTTGGCTGATATTCGTATTTCCCTTGCCCCATATCGTCGAACATATTGCCAAAAGCAAAGCCCAGCAAAGCTCCCAGAGGACCGCCAAAAGCCCATCCAAGACCTCCGCCAATCCATTTGGAATAATTTCCCTCTTTTGGAGTGCCGGGTTTTTTCGACTTTTGACTACCAAAAACAATGGCAGCAACAATCACTATCAACAAAACAGAATAGAATGAAAGCATAATCCTTTTTTTTACAAAAGTAGAAAGAATGGCATAAAAAGGTCTTACAGAAAGAATTCGTATATAAAAAAAAGCAGGATAGACCTGCTTTTTATGATTGGGTAATAGGTTTTTTAGAGTCCAAATTTTTTGCGGATATGTTTTGGAATAGCATCTTTGTGCAGAGCGATATTCATTGTTTTTAAGGCTACAAATGAACCAGAGGCGTAGAGATAACCATTATAGACATGATCTTCTGTTCCCCACGAATTTTTCACCTTGTAATATTTGTTGCCATTCTGGTCGGTAGCGATTCCAACAAAAAGCATTCCGTGGTCATCGGTAGTTTCATAGTTATCGTAAGCTTGTTGCCGAGCTTCAATGGTGATTTTTTTCTCGGGCACGATTTCCTCGAAGCTGAACATTGATTTTTTCCTTTCGGCGGGTGTGAGGGCTTCCCAACGTTCTTTTTCAGTGCCACTGACGTCGTTCAGATTTTCTTCGGGAACGATGGCCACTCCGTTTTTCCATGAGAAGCCTCTTTCGCTGACATCGGCAGCCCAGGCAACGGCATAACCTTGATTCAAGGCATTGTCTAAGGTTTCCATCATTTCATCAAGCGTCAGGTTATAAGTTGAAGCCCACAGCCAGTTATCCGGAATTTCCTGAATATAAGGTTGATACAGGGGTACATGGCTAAACGCTGTTACCTGAACATAATCGCTTCCTTTGAGGCTCATTTCTTTCGAAAAACTGACAGGCGTGTATTTTTTACCTTCATAGGAAAATTCGCTTGGAACCGCGCCCAGGTAGGCATCGAGCAAGCTTTCGAAGCCCTTGTGCCACACGGGAGTAAGTTTACGGTTGGCATTCTTTACCACTCCGTCCACGTATGCCTTGAGCACATCGTCCATTTCGCCATGGGTATGTTTTTCCTCGCCGATGACTAGTCCGCTGTAGGCCGACTCGGGCATCAGGCCATATTTATCCATCACATGGGTCACATCGCTAAAGCCACCACCGGCAGAAAAATTGAGGCTGCCGTGAAGCCGTACATATTTTGTAGCCTGTTCTGAGTAGGCATTACGAACGATAAACATTTCGGAAAGATTGACAGTGCGGCCACTTTTACGTAAAATCTCGGCTTCCAAAAGGCCAATTCCGGAGAAACTCCAGCAAGTGCCCGAACGATATTGGTTAGGCACAGGGGTATGAGGAACTTCTTTGACCATAGTAAATTCGTAGCCTTTTTTTTCTTTTTTCTCGGGCGCATCTTGTGCAAAAACCACAAAGGGTTGCAGCACCAATCCATATAAAAGGGCTGCCAGAAGAGTAATTCTTTTCATAAATGGGATGGTTTAAGTTATCAACGGACAAAGTTAATCGGATTGGCCTTCGAAATGACCATCATTCAGTAAAAGGGGTTAAAAAACAAGGCTATGGAGAGAACCATAAAACCGAAATCACCTTTCGATTTTGTATTTTTAAAAATTTGAGGCTTTCCGCCACAGGACATTCCGATGCTTTTGATCAGGCAAAAAGCACTCTCCGGTTGGGGTTCCAACAGAAAAGCACTTTTTGCCTGATTCTCAGTCATTCAAACTTAGCAGATGTTTAATAAAAGAAAGGCAGAATTATTCTTTCACAAAACGTGCCGTCAACACCTGATCGTTGGTTTGGAGCTGCATCAGATAGCTACCTTTATCCAATTGCGATACATTTACAAAACCGTTGACCAGTTCGGCCGACATTATCCAACGTCCACGCAAATCAAAAATCTTCACCGTTCCGCTTTCAAACCCGGGTACTGTAACGACCTCACGAGCCGGATTTGGATAGATGACCAGACGTCCTGCAGTATGTTCATCGACACCGGCAGCATCGCGCACCAACGAAGGCACTTCGGAGGGAAGGAAAGCACGATTATACACCCTTACCTCGTCCAGCAAACCGTTGTAGAAGCTATGGCCATCGGCAGTTCTCCATCCCATCATCAAAAGGTTATTGTTGGTATGAATAACACCACTCCGGCTGATTTCATTTTTCAGCACACCATTGATGTAGATTCGCTGTGATATCCCATCGTAAACAGCC
>JBDHYV010000266.1:0-3967 GCA_039811545.1 Bacteroidales bacterium
ACTACAATGATGAAAAAATACCAGATTATTTTTTTTTGGCTTCTGATGGGTATTTCTGTAAAAGCCCAGCCTACAGTACAAAATCTTGAACTTTTAGACCATTATTTTTCTTCTGCTTTGGCCGAATGGCAAATTCCCGGTTTGGCCGTAGCCATTGTTCAGGGCGATAGCATCATTTTTGCCAAAGGTTATGGTGTAACCGATGTTACGACCCGCCAACCGGTGAATGCCAATACCCTGTTTGCGTTGGCGAGCAACACCAAAGCGTTCACGGCCACTGCGCTAGCGATGCTTGTTGACGAGGGGAAGCTGCAATGGAGCGATAAAGTACAGAAATACCTGCCTTGGTTCAAACTTTACGACCCTTATGTGAGCAGCAACATCACCATTGCCGACCTGCTTTCTCACCGCTCCGGGCTGGCTACTTTTTCAGGTGATCTCATCTGGTATGGCAGCAACTACAATCGCCGACAGGTGATTGAGAAAGCGGCTTTGCTCAAGCCACATCATGGTTTCAGGGAGGAATTCGGCTATTCCAACATTCTTTATCTCACAGCCGGTGAGATTATTCCGGTTGTGACAGGCCAAAGCTGGGATGAGTTTGTGAAGCAACACATCCTCCGACCACTTGGAATGGAACGTTCGGTGCTGCAAGTTGCTGAACTTGCTCTTCGCGACAATGTGGCACAACCCCACACTACCGTTGACGGAAAAATACGCAGTATCCCCTGGATTAGCTGGGATAATATTGCACCGGCCGGTTCTTTGATTTCATCGGCTAACGAAATGGGCAACTGGTTGATAATGAATCTTAATGAAGGAGTATTTCAAAATAATAAAATAATAAGCCCCGAAAGGGTTTATGAACTTCAAAGTGCTCAAACACCCAATGTAGTTGCCCCATCGGCAAAAAAGCTCTTCCCATCAACGCATTTCAAAGCTTATGGGTTAGGATGGAGCATGATGGATTATCTGGGTTACAAAATTGTACAGCACAATGGCGCTTACGATGGAATGATTTCGCAAACAAGCCTTATTCCTGAGAAAAAACTCGGATTTGTGATACTGACCAACAGCAACTCCAACCTGTATTTTGCACTAATGTATAAGATTCTCGATGTGTTGTTAGAAAATCCGGCGGAACAAGATTGGAGCAAATTGACATTGGAGCGGATGAAAAAGAATGAGTTGTGGCAAAAAGAAGCCGAAGCAAAGAAAGCGGCCGAACGGAATAAAAACAGCCACCCTTCGCATCCTTTAACTGATTTTGCCGGAATGTACTCCTGCCCCCTTTACGATTCCGTGGAGGTGAAAACTGATGGCAAGGAGTTGTATCTGAGCATGATGCACACTCCGGATTTTCAAGGAAAACTCAGCCATTGGCAATACGACAGCTTCAGAGTAGCATTTCCGGCAGCTCCCTCGCTCCCGGCTGGCATCGTCACCTTTTTCACCAACCGCGATGGAAAAATAGACCGGATGGAAATCTTCATAGAAAATCCTGATTTCGATTTTACAGAATTTGAACTGAGAAAATAATCCGGACAATGCCTGTTTTGGTTAAACGGCAAAATTGTAAAACTATTTAAGACAACGAAATAAAAAATCATTGATTTATTGATATTGCCTTTAAATTGTCGTAACTTCGACACATCCAAATTTTACCGGAATGAAAACCTACGATATTGAACGTTTTGGCGGTCTTATTAAAGAAGAACCGCTCACATGTATTGAAAATCAACTTCTTATCCCCGACACCTGTGTCCTCGAAGCCGTATCGCCTTTTTTGGGCTATTATCACGATGAGGCCATGTCCAAACCGCTTTACCTCTATCTAATGCTTGATGATTGCAATACCTATTGGCCGGTAACACAGGCCATTGCTGCAGCGAAGGCAAAATTGGGGTTTTCTTTTGATGCTGTGTTTGGCGAGATCAGCTTTCCCGACAATGCACGCTCTTTCACCATACGGGTGCGCGATTTGCAACAGTATGACCAAATCTCAGAACTTCAAAAAGTACTAAAAGTCAAAGGACTGAAATTCAGAAGGAAAACCCGCTCTTTAGTCGGTGTCAAAGGGCTTATCCGTTTGGAGAAGTTTTTCTATTTAGACAGCACTCTTTCGGGCTTTTATATTGACAAGCAGCAGGATCATCATGGCTATTTTGAGGTGCCCGACATTTTGCCTTGGGAAAATTTTGCAAGACTCACCCAGGAAGTAAAATACGAAGTGAATCTGCTGTATTTCGATGCAGCCCAAGCCTATTTTATGGAAAACGGCACTATCCGACACTTCGTGAGGATTTACCGCGAAGGACTAACAGAGCAGAAAATTGCAGAAACAGCCCAGCGATACCGGATACTCTACGACCGATTTAAACCTTAAAAAGTTTGGTTTTCAATCGGTGACAGCACATAAGGATAGCGAATGTCTTCGAGAAACAGGGCGTGAGCAGGAACAGAAAAACCAGCCAATGCCCTGTTTTTCCCTTCAATTACTCCTCTAAAACCGGCTTCGTCAAGCTTGCCTTTGCCCACTTCAAAAAGGGTGCCGGCAATGGCTCTAACCATATTGCGCAAAAACCTGTCAGCAGTAATCACAAAGGCATAACCTTCACTAACTTGGGTGATACGCGCTTCCGAAACCCGGCAAATATTGGTCTTGGTTTGCGAATGAAGTTTCGAAAAGCTTGTAAAGTCGTCATAATCTGGTAATAATGCTGCACAACGATTCATCGCTTCAAAATCGTGCGAACCATAAATATAATAGCTTGTAGGTTCGAGAAAAGGATTTTTAAAGGTATGAAAATAATAATGATAGGTTCGCGAAATCGCATCGAAACGGGCATGGGCATCGTTGGAAACCGGCAAAACTTGAAAGACAACGATGTCGGGAGGGAGACAAATGTTCATTCTGTGAAGAAAATCAGCCGACAACACCATTTCCGGAGGGCGCTGACTGTCGAAATGGGCGTAATAATTACGGGCATGAACGCCAGTGTCGGTTCGCCCACAACCGGTGATGCGAATCTCGTGCCCCAGCCGGAAACCCAAACAACGTTCAACAACATCCTGAATACCAGGCGCATTCTGCTGCGACTGCCAACCGTTGTAATTTGCCCCACGATAAGCCAGATGAAGAAAATAGCGTGACATTAAAAAAGACGAAATTTCATTGCTAAATTTTGAAAGGGTTACGTTCCCTTCTACCATACGTCAAAACTAATCAAATCTTGAACTGAAGCAGCCTTTGTCAAGATAAATTCTTTGAATCAAAGCTGCACTCATGTTTTAATGACAAGTATAGTGCATTGATATTCTATATATAGTGAAAATATTCATTAAATTTTACGATCCGTAAGAAGGATTTTTATCTTCCATGTTCTTGATTATTTTTGTTTTTAAATCCCATTAAAGAAATAACTTTGCAAAAAAGCCCTTATGACACCATTCTTTGATTGGATTCTGCTCCATGCCGGTCATTCCCACTTTCCTGTCGGTGCTCCTTTTTTGGTAGGGCTTATAGCCAGTTTGTTGCATGTGATTTCCGGACCCGACCATTTGGCCGCCGTTACTCCCCTAGCCATTGATAACCGACTGAAAGCCTGGATTGTCGGGCTTGGATGGGGCTTTGGCCATGTTTTTGGCATGTTGCTTATCGGCTTGCTTTTTTTGCTATTTCGCAATTTAATCCCGGTTGATCTCATTTCAGAATATAGCGAAGTGTTGGTGGGTATCATTCTTATTGCCATTGGTTTATGGGCTTTGTGGCGCGTTTTTGGCCATCCCCACCCTGTTCACTCTCACCCACATTCTCATACTGATGAAATTGGACAATCTTTCACCCATATTCACCACCATAACCATCCTTCGGTGAATATTCATCGCCACGACCACCTGATGCCGGCGAAGCAATCTTTTTTCTCGGCCCTTTCTATTGGTACCATCCACGCTTTGGCATGTGTTT
>JBDHYV010000267.1:0-3965 GCA_039811545.1 Bacteroidales bacterium
ATATTTGAAGATGTTTTTCGGAAAAAACTATCGAAAATCATCAAATCTTCACCGGGACGGGTGCGTGGGCAGGCGCGTAAGGTTTTTTGGTGCATTTGAACCAGCAAAAGCACAAGAAAATACCTTTCGCTACTTCCCTTGATAAAAAGAGCAGAAATTCTGCAAAACATTAGTTGTTGGTGCCATTTTCCGATACCTATTCGGTGCGGTTCGATCACCGTTTTATATAGAACCTTTCTAAATTAGCCTTTTTGTGCCTGTCTGGGCTTTTTGGACAGAGAAATGGCTTATTTTTGTTTACGAAATTAAGCCCGTAAATACCTAAATTAACATGAATACCGGAAGTTTTTGGAAGCACCTCATTCCGCCGCCTCAGTGGAGGGTTGTGGTGGTGTTGCTCTGTGGAGTGATTGTGGGACTGGGACTGTATGCCGTATATGCCGGCAAGGCTTGGTCTTATCTGTCGGATGCTCCCGAAACTTGTGTCAACTGCCATATTATGGCTCCTCAATATGCCACCTGGCAGCACAGCTCGCATCGCGAACATGCCGCCTGCACCGATTGTCATGTTCCGCACGACAACATTTTTCGCACTTATTTTTTTAAGGCAAAAGACGGGATGCGCCATGCCAGCATGTTCACCCTGCGGCTCGAGCCACAAAATATTTTTATCAAGGAAGACGGCATCAGGGTTGTACAGGAAAACTGCCTTCGCTGCCACAGTAAATTGGTAACCGACAGCCGTTTGCTCAGTCAGACTACAGCCTATCACGACAAGTTTGAAGACCGTCTGTGCTGGGAATGTCATCGCGAAGTTCCTCATGGCCGGGTAAAAAGCTTATCGAGCACACCCTACGCGCGCGTGCCCATGTTGTCGTCGCCGGTGCCGGAATGGATGAAGAATTTAAACAAGAAGTAGAACCAAAATAAGAATACCCATGACCCACAACAACAAACGATCCCCCTGGATCAACATTGCCCTTTTTTCGATCACCGTGATAGCTGTTTTCGTTCTGGGATGGTTTGTCTCAACCATCAGCGAACGCCGTGCCGAGGCACTTTTTGCCTATAAGCCCAAAGTTAAACTTGCCGATTTTGAGTCACGCAACGAAGTGTGGGGCAAGAACTATCCCTGGCAATACGAATCGTATCGCAAGACTCAGGAAACCGACTTTAAGACCCCACACGGCGGCAATGCCATGAAAGATGTTTTGGAAGAAAATCCCGAAATGGTGGTGATGTGGGCAGGATATGCGTTTTCGAAAGATTACAATCAGGGGCGCGGACATAGCTATGCCATTGACGATGTGCGCAATACCCTTCGCACGGCTGCCCCCAAAGGGCCGGACGATGGGCCTCAACCCAATACCTGCTGGGCTTGCAAAAGCCCGGATGTGCCCCGCATGATGAACCAGCTTGGCGGTCCGGGAGCTTTCTATACCGGCAAATGGGCCAAATACGGCGACGAAATCGTGAACCCTATCGGTTGTGCCAATTGCCACAATCCCGAAACGATGGATCTGGTCGTTATGCAGCCTGCGCTGATTGAGGCTTTTGCTGCTCGCGGAAAAGACATCACAAAAGCCACACACCAGGAGATGCGCTCTTTAGTGTGTGCGCAATGCCATGTTGAATATTATTTCAATAACAAAAACAAAGAAGAACGTCCAAACTACCTTACTTTTCCATGGGTGAACGGATTTACGCCCGAAGATATGCTCCGTTATTATGATGACATCGGCCATGTTGACTGGGTTCATACATTGAGTAAAGCACCAATGCTCAAAGCTCAACATCCAGATTATGAAGTTTATACAACGGGTATCCATGCCGAGAGGGGAGTATCATGTGCCGATTGTCACATGCCGTATGTGAGCGAAGGCGGATTGAAATATTCTAACCATCATGTTACCTCACCCTTGAAGTATGTTTCGCAGGCTTGTCAGACCTGCCACCGAGAGAGTGAGGCTACGCTCCAGAAAAACGTTTTCGACCGGCAGAATAAAGTGGCCGAGCTGCGCAAGAAAGCCGAAGAAATGCTAACACGTGCCCATATCGAAGCCAAAGCTGTCTGGGATTTAGGTGCTAAAGAAGAGCAAATGAAAGACATACTCTATAAAATAAGGGTAGGGCAGTGGTTCTGGGATTATGTGGCTGCCTCGCACGGCGGATCGTTCCATTCGCCTGTTGAAAGCTCACGCGTTTTGGGGAAATCAATCGAAAATGCCCAGGAAGCGCGTATCCTGCTCGCAAGGCTTTTAGCTACGCTTGGCCAGACAAAAGAAATTCCTTATCCCGACATCACCACCAAAGCCAAAGCCCAACAATATATCGGACTGCCTATGGAACAGTTGAGGAAAGAAAAAGAGGAATTCATCAACGAGGTAATCCCCGTATGGAAAAAGAAAGCTGCCGATCGCGAAGCAGCATACAAAATCAGTCTGAACGAATAGAAATCAGTTAAAAAAAGCCTTCCCAATCAACGGAAGGCTTTTTTGTTATCCATCTGCAATACAGTCGGGACAGTTACGCGCAATCTAAATGAGCATTGATGACAAGCTTTCTTACATACAGGTGTCATCAAAGCAGGAAATGCGTAGCTTTGCGCGAAAACGGATTTTATGACACGGATAGTATGTTTCGGGCCAGGCCCTCAGTTCAAAGGCGGGATAGCCAATTATAACACCTCACTGGCCAAAGCATTCGACCGAATCCCGGATACAGAAGTCCATATTGTAAGCTGGACGCAACAATATCCGGCCATCATCCCGCGCGATTTCATTGACCGGAAAAGCCGGGCAAATCAACTCGAAGGGACCGCCATCAAGGTTCATTACGTAACCAATTACAACAATCCGTTGAGTTGGCAAAAAACCGTTCGGCTGATCAAAAAACTAAAACCCGAAATCATTGTGTTTCAATGGGCCATTGCCGTGCAGGGGCTGCCATTGGCGTATATCGCCCACCGGCTGAAAAGGGTTGCCGGTTTGCGTGTAGTGTTCGACCTTCATTTTGTGATTCAAAAAGAAGGCAGTGCCATTGATAATATCTTGACGCGCTACGGTTTGCGTGATGCGGGAGGATATGTTGTTCATGCCGGCCAAACAGCCGTACAGCTTGCACAACTCTACCCGAAGCGCCGTTTTGCAATCGTGAACGATGGCCAGAAAGCTGAAAATGGCTGCTATAAAGTTGTGCGGCTGTTTCATCCGATTTATGATATGTTTCAGCCTGATCCACAATTCGATATTGCTGCTGCAAAAAATGAAATGGGCCTAAAAAAGAACGTTTTTCTGTTTTTTGGATTTATACGAAAATACAAAGGGTTAGATCTGGCCATCGAAGCTTTTGCAAAACTTTGCCGCGAACGCGATGATGTGAGCCTGCTCATTGTTGGCGAATCGTTCTGGAACACGCTCAACAATCATAAGTTAAGCACTAAATTGAAATCCGGGCTCTTTGGAATTGCCAAACGACTTTTCCTGAAAAAACAAGACGACGAACGTGACTACAACCCCTTAGCTTTGATTAATAAATTAAATCTTGAAGAAAATGTGGTTGTGGTCAACGAGTTTGTACCCAACGAGGACGTACACCGCTATTTTCAGGTGAGCGACAACCTGTTGCTGTTTTACCGAACCGCTACCCCTTCGGGAGTAGAATCAATAGGATATAACTTCTGGATGCCAATGCTTGCAACAAAGGTGGGACATTTTACCGAAACGGTCAAAGATGGTTTCAATGGTTATCTCGCTGAGGACCGAAATATTGAATCAATGGCCGATGCCATGAAAAAGGCAATCCAAAAACCAATTAATAAAGCGAATGTGGCCGCTACTTCAGCAGAAATGAGCTGGAAAAACTATGCAGAAGCTATTTTAGAATTTTTGGCTAAGTTCTAATATTAACAGCATTTTCCTTAAATTGCAAAAACAAATGATATGCTTGCGGTGAGGCGAGGATTG
>JBDHYV010000268.1:0-3939 GCA_039811545.1 Bacteroidales bacterium
TCTGATGCTCCCGGATAGTGCAGGCCCAGAATTTTTGTAAGGTCAATTCGGAAGGTGGTTTCAAAGGTGATAGTGGCCAAAAAAAATAGAATGTTGATAATCAACAGATTCTTCACCACCGGTGGCAGTAGTTGAAATCGTGATGGCTGATAATATGACATAAGTTAGAGTTTTACGTTGGATTTAGCGTATCAGTGCGCTGAGTTCGTCCATGGCAAGCACTTTGAGGATTTTTCTTCCGTCCGGAGCGACTTCTGCCACCTGACAGGCGAAGAGCTGGTCAATGAGTGCCAATATTTCTTCATCGCTGAGGCTTTGCCCGTGTCTGACGGCAAACTGCGCGGCCAGGGAGCGTGCTAAGGTAAAATTTTTCTTCGAGAGAAGGTTATTTTTCTCCTCTTTAAGAGTTTCGAGCAGTTGTTCGATAGTTTCTGCGGCATCCTGTCCGGCACCTTCGGGCATTCCGGTCACAACGAAGCTGCGTTCTCCCACGGCTTCAATGGAAAAACCGGCTTCTTTTAGCAGGGTGGCCATCTCGCGAAGCAGCTCAGAATCAGGTGCATTTAAGTGTAGGCTGACCGGAAAAAGCAATTGTTGCGAAGATATTTTATGTTCCTCGAGCAGGCGCATATATTTTTCAAAAAGCACGCGAGTGTGTGCCAGATGCTGGTCAATGAGCATCAGACCCGATTTCACCGTGGCAAGGATATACTTCCCTTGCACCTGCATCACCCTTTGCTGGATCGGACGCAGATTTACGGTGGGTTGTGGGAGCCCGGTAGCCGGTGTTGATGTTGATGTTGATGTAAGATGTTCGTAGAACAACTTCCAGCGGTCGTTTTTTTCTGAACGGTCTGGCCGAAAAGTGGTGGCTTGGTCCGGTTTTGGATTGCTGAAAGGATTGTAGTCAGGATTAAAAGAAATGGTCGGCGGATTCACCAGCCTGTCGCTCCGGCTGATCTCTCCGAAATCAATGCCAAGATCGGTGGGAACATCAAAGTCAATTTTCGGAGCTAAGTCGTGCTGTCCGAGCGATTTCTTCACGGCAGCGTGAACAAAAGCATACACCATGCGGGCATCCTGAAAGTTCACTTCCGTTTTGGTCGGGTGGATGTTGATGTCAATCTCAGAAGGGTCAATGCGGATATGGAGGAAAAAGGTGGGGAAAGCCTCCTTGGGCAGTAGCTCATGGAATGCCTGATCCACGGCATGGCCCAGATACGGATGCCTAATGTAGCGTTTGTTGACGAAGAAAAACTGTTCGCCACGAGTCTTGCGGGCGAAGGCTGCTTTTCCAATAAAACCCTCTATCCCCATGGCATCAGTGCTGAGGCTCACCGGCAGCAGGCGCTCGTTGTATGCACTGCCAAACATGGCCACGATACGTTGTTTTGAAGTGCCCGGCTGAAGATGAAAAAGCTCTTTGTCGTTGTGTGTCAACGAGAACGCGATCTCAGGCCGTACCAAACAGACACGCTGAAATTCATCAAGGATATGGCGCAGTTCGGCTTGGTTCGATTTCAGAAAGTTGCGGCGTGCGGGCACGTTATAGAAGAGGTTTTTTACGGTGATGCAGGTTCCTGCTGCAGTGCTGCATGGCTCCTGTGTTACCACCACCGACCCTTCGATACGCAGCAGCGTTCCCAGCTCGTCTTCGTGGCGGCGGGTTCTCATCTCCACCTGTGCAATGGCAGCTATGCTGGCCAATGCCTCACCGCGGAAACCCATAGTACGGATAGAGAACAAGTCGTCGGCTTTGCTGATTTTTGACGTGGCATGACGCTCAAAACTCATGCGCGCATCGGTACCCGACATCCCACAGCCGTTGTCGCTCACCTGGAGCAACATCTTTCCGGCTTCTTTCAGCACGAGGTCAACCTGACTTGCGCCTGCGTCAACGGCGTTTTCGAGGAGTTCTTTCACCGCCGATGCGGGCCGTTGCACTACCTCGCCGGCGGCAATCTGATTGGCTACGGAATCGGGCAGCAGCCTGATAATGTCACTCATATTGCATTAATTGCCAACTCCAAAAGCGCGCAATAGCTTGTCAATGAAGTCGGTGAAGAAGATGAAATAGACGCCAAAGCCAATGACTCCGATGTAAATCAGCAGGCTGATGCTGCGGAAGGGATGAGCCGAAGGTTGGTTTTTGTTACGGCGCCAGCGCTGTTCCATCCGCAGACGCAGTTTCTCGCTCTCGCTGAGCGTGTTGTCGAGGCCCAGTGCTGCTTTACGTTTCTCGGCAGCCTCTTTGTCAGGGTCGTAAAACCGTGGAGTGTAAACGAACGGCTTGGGCTTGACGGCCTTAAACATGGTGAATTTCATAACCTTTGTCCTTTTTGGGCGTTTCGAAGACTGCAAAATTACCGTAATTTTTCCAGAACTGGCCTCTTTATGCGGGCTTTTTGTAATTTTGGTGCCTTACAAAAAGCTTAATCTTCGGCAAACATGACAGAACCTTTGTTTCAACATCTTGACAAGTTGATTGTCGTGGGCGACAGGGTGCTTATCCGTCCAAAATCAACTCCCGACAAGACACGCTCGGGGCTTTTTCTGCCGCCCGGCTATTCCGAAAAAGAATCTATTCAAAGCGGATATGTGGTGAAGGTTGGTCCGGGTTTTCCAATTCCTGTGCCTGTTGACAATGAGGAAGAACCCTGGAAAAAACCAAACGAAAATAGCCGTTATATGCCTTTGCAGGCTACGGAAGGCGATCTGGCTATCTTTTTGCAAAAAGGTGCCATCGAAATCATTTATAACAACGAACGTTATTATATTGTCAATCAGCAATCTATCCTCCTGCTCGAACGCGATGTCTTTTCCGACCTCCGATAAACGCAGGAAAATAACGCCGAATGAAGCACTTTTCAAACAATCTTTTACAACTTATTATTTGTACGGCATTGGTTGTGGTGCTTGCTGGTTGCCGCAATTTATCGCATCCCACTGTTGGAATCAATGACGATGAGTCATTAGCCGGCAGTTATATTCGCTATGCGCGGGGCTTTTCGGTAACACAGCACGATGACATTGCCAAGGTGGTCATTTTCAATCCATGGCACAGGAATGACACCCTTGCGCATTTTTTTGTGATTTCTAAGAGTGCTGTATTGTCCGATATTGACAGCCAAAAGCTCGTTGTCCCGACTCCCCTCGACCGCATTATTGCTCTTTCGGCCACCCAATGGGGTCCGCTCATCACTTTGGGGGAGGTTGGAAGAATTGTCGGTGTTTCCGAGGGACGTTTCATCAATGACACCCTCGTGCGTCGGCTTCTGAATGAGGGAAAACTCACTGATGTTGGTGGCGAAGAACGCTACGATGTGGAGAAGATGCTTCGACTTGAGCCCGGAGCGGTGTTTTACTCGCCCAACCCGGCGGGTGTTCCGGCGCAATTGGCCTACACCCGGATGAATCTCATTCCTTGGCCGGATTATTTGGAAAATCATCCCCTCGGACGTGCCGAGTGGGTCAAACTGCTGGGGCTCCTTACCGGTAAAGACGTTGAAGCATCTCGTCTTTTTAAGCACATCGAAACCGAATACCACTCGTTGAAACAGCTGGCGGCCTCGGCCAAAGAACGACCGACGGTTTTTTCTGACAAAGCCTTTGCCGGCCAGTGGTACGTCCCTTGCGGGCAAAGCTATCTGGCCACTTTGCTTGCCGATGCCGGATCCGACTACGTCTTTCGGTCGCTCGAAGGCGAGGCCAGTGTGCCGCTCGACATCGAGGCCATCTTTAGCAAAGCCGCCCATGCACAGTATTGGCGCATCGCACAGGCAGCTCCCGAAGGTTATTCCTATCCGCAAATCTTAGCTGAAAATGAGTTCTATGGCACTTTCGATGCCTTCAAAAACCATCGGATCATCCTCTGCAACACGGCCAAAACAGCCTATTTTGAAAAAGGAAACCTTGAGCCTCACCAGATGCTGGCCGACC
>JBDHYV010000269.1:0-3916 GCA_039811545.1 Bacteroidales bacterium
GCATCATTAAAGAATACAACCTGCAGACCATCCACGACATTTGGCCGATCCTGACAGTATATGTCCACAGCGGCGTGTCGTTTGCTCCCTACGAAAAAAGCTTTGAGAAACTTTTTTCCAAACAAGTGATTTATTCCGAAAGCTATCTGGCCTCGGAAGGCTATATTGCGTATCAGACTGAGCTTGACAAGCGCATCATGCAACTGATTGTGGACAATGGTATTTATTTTGAGTTCATCCCATTCAACACAGAAAACTTTGACGATGAGGGCAACTTGCTCCCCGACCCTACCACTGTTGCGCTGAAAGATGCCCACGAGAACGTGGAATATGCCCTGTTGCTCTCGACCAATGCCGGTGCCTGGCGCTATCTTGTGGGCGACACCATCAAGTTTACCAATGTAAAAAAATGCGAAATCGTCATCACCGGACGCACAAAGCAGTTTCTGAGTATCTGTGGCGAACATCTCTCGGTTGAAAACATGAGCCGGGCTATCGAGCTATTGCAGGACGAGATGAACATCACCGTGAAAGAGTTTACCGTTACCGGCTTCCGCCATGGTGCCATGTTTGCCCACCGATGGTATTTGGGCAGCGACGATGTGTTTGACGCCAATGAAGCTCTACTGAAAATTGACGATTTTCTAAACGTTCTCAACGATGACTATCGGGTTGAACGAACCGAAGCCATCCCGCAAATTTTTATAAAGGTGTTGCCCTCGCAGGTGTTCTACGATTATATGAAACTTAAAGGCAAGGAAGGCAGTGCTAATAAATTTCCACGTGTTCTCAAAGGGCAGCGTTTCGAGGAATGGGAAAACTACCTGAGGGAAATCGGCTACAGCAGCCAGTCCTAAACCTTTTTAGCCAAGCGAAAGAACAATGGTTGGATTACTTCTCGAAGGAGCATTGCTTGGTTTAGCCTTAGCCACATTTTTTGGCTTCGGTCCGGCTTTTTTCTCCTTGGTTCAAACCAGCATCCATCGCGGTTTCTGGCCGGCAGTGCTGCTGGCTTTGGGCGTGTTTCTCAACGACACCCTGATGGTGGTACTCTGCCTGATGGGTGCGGTGCAAATCATCACCGAGCCCAGCAATTACCTTTGGTTTGGCATTGCCGGCGGACTGATTCTGATTATTTTCGGATTAGTTACTTTCTCGCGCAAAGTGATAACCGAGGCAGTCGAGAATCCCGACTTGCCTGTACAAATCAGTGGACCGCGATGGTTTACGTATATCGCCAAAGGGTTCTTTATGAACATCATCAATCCTTTTGTGTGGGTATTCTGGATAGGTGTGGTAGTGGGCATCTCGGCACGCTTTGGCGGCGATGGCCTGAAGCTGACTTATTTTTTTGGAGCTACCCTGCTCACTGTATTTCTAACCGATATCAGCAAAGCCTTCACTGCCTTCAGCATCAAACGCTTCCTCAACCAAAACGTCATCGGATGGTTCAATAAGGTGGCCGGTATTGGATTGGTCGGCTTTGGCGTTTTCCTGATCGTAAAGGTGATATGGGATCATTTCACCTGAGGGTGCTACCTCATGAAAACCAATGATTTCCTAATCAAAAAACTGGATATCTTTCACATTAATCTGGGTGTTGACCCTGCCCATCCATTCGTTTTCTTCAAGATGATAGCAAGCGCTGAATGGCTTGCCGGCTTTGATTTCGCTGAAATGATAGCCCTGATGAAAGGCGATGGCCGGAAAAGGTTCGTGCCGATGTTCGGTCTGCATCAACTCGAGCTTTAGGTGTTTTTTGTCGCCCACCATCTTGCAGCGTCCGGTGTCCACTACCCTATCCGTACGGAAAATTGGCGACATATTACCAGGCCCAAAAGGCGCGAACTGTTTCAGGATACGTAAAAATTTTGGCGTGATCTCATCAAAATTGATAATAAGATCTATTTCTATTTCCGGTATAAGTATCTCATTATCAATGGTATTTTTGACATATTCATTGAATCTTGTCTTGAATCGCTCAAGATTTTCGGGTTTCATCGAGAGGCCTGCAGCATATTTATGGCCACCAAAATGCTCGAGCAAATCGGCACAATGGTCAATGGCATCATACACATCGAAATGTTTAATGGATCGCGCCGAGCCGGTGATGAGGTTGTTGGAGCGGGTAAGGATGATGGTGGGTCGGTAATAATAATCGGTAAGGCGCGAGGCCACTATCCCAATCACGCCTTTATGCCAGTTTTCGTTGAAAAGAACCGTACATTTAGCCTCCTTCATCTCGGGGTCGTTTTCGATCATGGCAAGAGCTTCCTCGGTAATGGTATTATCGAGGCTTCGTCGTTCGGTGTTGAGTTCGTTGATGGCACTGGCCAATTTGTTGGCGTGGCTCATATTTTCGGAAATCAACAGCCTTACACTGTCGTTTGCCTTTTCGATTCTTCCGGCAGCATTGATGCGTGGGCCAATCAGAAACACTAAGTCGCTGATGGTGAGTTCTCTTTTAAAGACCGGTTCGCCGGCTTTATGTTCCGGTCGTCGGTTGATTTGCGAGAAGCCAAGCACGGCCTCTACTCCCGGCCGGGGGCAAGTGTTGATTAGGTGAAGGCCATAATGCGAAAGCAGTCGGTTTTCGCCGGTAATGGGGACAATGTCGGCAGCGATGCTGATTGCAACAAAATCAAGATATTGTTTCAACTCGTCGAAAGCCTCTCCTTGTCTGTCGGCCAATGCCGAAATCAGCTTGAAGCCGACTCCGCAGCCCGAGAGTTCTTTGAAAGGATAATGGCAGTCGGGACGTTTTGGGTCTAACACGGCCACTGCATCGGGCAACTCGTCACCCGGGCGATGATGGTCGCAGATGATGAAATCCACACTCAGGGTGTTGGCATAGCGAATCTTTTCAACTGCTTTGATGCCGCAGTCGAGCGCAATAACCAGTTCAAACTTGTGTTTGGCTGCATAGTCAATTCCTTTGAAAGAAATGCCATAGCCTTCATCGTAACGGTCGGGGATATAGAATTCTATTTTCTTCTTAAGGAATTTTTTCAGATAGAGATAAACCAAAGCCACCGAGGTAGTTCCGTCCACATCATAATCGCCGTAAACCAACACTTTCTGATTTTCGCGGATTGCACAAAGCACACGTTCTACGGCTTTGTCCATATCCTTCATCAGATAGGGATCGTGAAGCTGATCAAAGTCGGGTCTGAAAAAACTTTTAGCCCCTTCATAGGTTGTAATTCCCCTCTGCGCAAGAAGGTTTGCTACATTGCTATCAACCCTTAAAACCTCTTTTAACTTCTCTATTACCTCATTTTCACCTTGTTGCTTAAGTACCCACCTGTTCGCCATTCGCAATTTGTTTAATCCGTAAAGATAGGTAGTTTCGCACGTAATCAAAAGGTTTTTTACTGCCGCCCTGCATTTTCACAATTTACTGGCCCAATAATGGCCAATTATTTCCGCCACCACTGTATATAATTTGATGAATATAAGCTTATTAGTTTGTTAACGACTGCATAAAAAGGCAAAAAGCCAGCTAAGAAAAAAAATGAAATAGCAACTCGTTGGTTTAGAATTAGAAATTTGAGCGCATGGCTTCCACCGGATCCAAGCGCGAGGCCGACCATGCCGGCAGAAAACCCGAGACTAGGCCGATGAGGCCTGAAACGCCGATGCCCAGCAAGATATTTTTCAGGCTCAGTGTGAGGGCAAAAGAGGTGGAGCTGCTCACCACGATGCTCAGAGCCATGACAATTATCAATCCAACGATGCCTCCCATGATGGCCAAAAAAACAGCCTCGAACAAAAACTGCAAGAGCACAAAATAGTTTTTTGCCCCGAGCGACTTTTGAATTCCGATTTGGTTGGTACGTTCTTTCACCGAAACAAACATGATGTTGGCGATACCAAAGCCACCAACGAGCAGGGAGAACCCACCGATGATCCACCC
>JBDHYV010000270.1:0-3900 GCA_039811545.1 Bacteroidales bacterium
ATGCGGATGAGCGAGCAGGACTGGGATTTGGTAATGAGTGTCAACCTGAAATCCGCTTTCAATCTCACCAAAGCCGTTCAACGCACCATGATCAAACAGCGCAGCGGCTCCATCATCAATATGAGCTCGGTGGTGGGTGTGAATGGCAATGCCGGACAGTCGAACTATTCGGCATCAAAGGCCGGAATGATCGGGTTTACCAAATCTATGGCCCAGGAACTGGGTAGCCGCAATGTGCGCTGCAATGCCATTGCGCCGGGTTTCATCGAAACCGAAATGACGCACAAACTCCCGGAAGAGGTTCGTAATCAATGGATTAGTGGCATTCCGTTGCGTCGTAGCGGAAAGCCTGAAGATGTGGCCGATGTGGCTGTTTTCTTGGCCAGCGACCTTTCGGCCTATGTTACCGGACAGGTCATCAGTGTGTGTGGCGGAATGAGTATGTAGGGCAGATCATTTTTGCAAAAGAAACATTAGAAGATTGATTTTGTGGAACTTGTAACAGGCGTCAACGGCTGGGCCATGATCCCGGTAGTGATGGCCGGTGCGGCGTACGCTTACGTTTTATATGCCCGAAATCGCCGGCTCCCTTTTTCCGTCCGGCTGAAGGCACTTCTGTTCGTCTTGAGGATGACAGCCGTGAGCCTGATTGCATTTCTTTTGTTGTCGCCTCACCTCGTTTTACGCAAAAAACTTGTCGAAAAGCCGTTGATACTTATCGCACAGGATAATTCGGCTTCTATCACGGCTCATGAGGCTGCGCCTGAAGTCAATGGCCAGCCATTAAATCTTTTATTGGCCGAGAAACTTGCAAAAACAGCAGATGTTCAATTGCTTACTTTCGGTGCCGAGGTGAAAGAAGATGGAGAGGTTAATTTTTTAGAACAGAAAACCGACCTTTCGGAACTGTTGTTAACCACAAGAAACACTTATTTTAACCGAAATGTCGGTGCCTTAGTCCTGCTCACCGATGGAATTCACAACAGCGGTATCCAGTCCGAAATCACAGCAGCTTCTTATCCTTTTCCGGTTTGCTGTCTGGCTTTGGGCGATACTAATCAATATACCGACCTGAGTATCAGCGATGTGCGCTATAACCGTTTGGTGTATCACGAAGACAATTTTCCGGTTGAGGTGAGTATTCGGGCACTCAATGCCGACGGTCAACGTCTGACTGTAGAACTGCTGCACGAGTCTAAAACCTTGGCTCACGAAGAAGTGGTCGTTCATGGAAACCGTTTTGCCGCCACCAAACAGTTTCGCATCAATAGTCCGGCAAGTGGACGTATTCGCATCACGGCAAAAGTGAGCGAGCTGCCCGGCGAACGACTTGTGCAAAACAACCGGCAGTCGTTTTTTGTGGATGTGGTCAACCAGAAACAGCGCATCCTCTTCTATGCCGCTGCCCCTCATCCCGATTTAGGGGCACTGAAAGCGATGCTCAACAACCATTACGAGCTGGAACAGCTTTTTGCGCAAGAACCACTGCCTAAAGCCAAAACCTTCGACCTCATTGTGTTACATAACTTGCCATCGGTTGGAGGAAATTTTTCGCAATTGACACAACTTCTGAAAGCACATCCCGAAGCAGCCTTGTTGTTTGTGAATGGTATCGGGACTGATTTTGTGGCTTTCAACAATTTGCAATCTGGTTTAAAAGTTTTTTCGGGCGATAAACAACAGTGGGCCGAAGCTGTGCCATTGGTTAACCCTCATTTTTCGCTGTTTCTGACTGAAAACGAATGGCAAAATCAAGCTTTGTCATGGCCTGCGGTGGACGTTCCGCTTGCCGAAGTGCAAACAAGCCCGGGCTTTCATACTTTTTTAAACCAGAAAGTGAATGGTATTCAAACGAACAACCCGATGATAGGCTTTATGCCCGACGCCGAAAAGCCAACCGGATATTTTTTGGGAAACGGATTCTGGAAGTGGCGATTGGCCGATTACCGGCAAAACGGAAATCATGAAAACTTTGGTGCGCTCGTCCAAAAAACGATTCAATTGCTTTTGGTTAGAAAAGATCATCGCCGGTTGCGTATTTTTCATGAACCGATAGTGATGCTCAATGAATACGTGAAGTTTCGTGCCGAGCTTTATAACCAAAGTATGATGAAGGTGAACGATCATGAGCTGAAAATCAGGTTGACGCATATTGCCGACGGGACAGAGTATCAATATGTGTTTAATCAGGCCGAGGATGGCTATAGCCTTAATGCCGGACGATTGCCTGAAGGTGAATATCGCTATCGGGCTGAGGTTCAATTGGGTGAAGAAACACTTCAGGAAGAAGGCTTTTTGTTGGTTGAGCGTTCTTCGCTCGAAAGCATGAACCTGACAGCCGACCACGAGCTGCTCAAACGCATTGCCGCAGCCACCGGCGGAAAGTTTTTTGAAAAAGGACAGGAACAGCAGCTCATTGAAAGCCTGAAGGAGAATCCTGCCATTACTTCCACGGCTACCCATCCAAAAGTGTACGACTTGCTCATTAACCTGCCTTGGTTACTGGTGCTGATACTGGGTTTGTTGGCGATGGAATGGCTCTTGCGAAAGGCAAATGGAGCATATTAGAACCGCTAAGAAGAAATTATAGGTGAGCCGAAAAAAATCAAGAACAACAATAGAATTTCGGTTGAAAAACAAGCGTTTAAATCACTAATTTATCCTCCCTTCGCGAATTTGCGGCAACTAATTTTTGAGCCTTGAATTCGCGAAAAAGATTCTGCTTTTTTTATGCAACCATTGAAAAGACCACTAACTTTGAAGTGCAAAAAAAACCAAAACATGAACCGATTGCACTCTATAATTTTCACAACCAAACTGAAAACCAATGCTTTGACCACCGGCGAAGCTTCGGCCAAAGTGAAGATATATGCAATAGGGGTGCGTTTAGCGGGGAGTTATGTGCAACTTTAAAATAAAAATAGAAACCAATACATGAACTTTAAACCAATTGATGAAATGTCGCTTCGACATCTTTTTTCAGCAGCATTTGCTCAAGAAAAATTAAAACTTTCGTATCTCGGACCAGTACTTAATTCAACAGGTTCCATTGAAACAAGTCCTGACAGCCTAATCTTAGACCAGAGAAAAACTCCATTTAGGACACTTAGATGTGAATTTAAATTTATACCAAATGGAAAGGCTGATTTTATGCATAATGGCAATTTTGATATTGCGATTGTTTGGTCTTTGTCTTCGAGTCTTGACAAAAAAAAGTTAGAGAAGGATTTACTTACACAAAATGGTTGCACTGAAATTATTGTTTTAGAAGATTATAAAATCTTTAAGGAACTGCCTGATTACACAAACGAATCATTAAAGAATATTGCGAATATTGAAAAATTAAAAAAACTCATATTACGCAGAGAATTTCCATCTGTTTTCTCACTATATATCGCAGCAAGTCTTTATCCAGAAACATTCAAAATGGACAAGATGATTGAATTATTGTGTAAAAGATTTCCAGAAGTAAAGCAAATGAGGGGCAAGGTAGAGCAAATGTTGTATCGGCTTTTAAACAAACAAAACCTCCACTTATAAAATTTAAATATAAAAATACGTATTGTTGGGAGAATAACTTTGATAGTAATGTTGCTGTTTCGCTACTTAATGAAATTATCACAAATAATTTTGACAAAGAAATCCCAACCAAAGAAGATATTAATGCAGTAAAATGATAAAATTAATAATTAAAAGCAGCACATAACAAATTGTATATGGCAGGCGGGGGTTTTGGCGGTCTGACAAGTCAGACCTCGTGCCCACTTTCCTGCGGGTCTGACACGATTTCTTCTAGAAATCCCGCCCGACCACATACAAGTGACCGTTGGCAGCAAGTGTACACGAAACGTCACGACCGATTCGACTTATAACAATTTGCTCTCTTATAAAGAAATAATT
>JBDHYV010000271.1:0-3831 GCA_039811545.1 Bacteroidales bacterium
CGTAGAACCCCGTTCAGCCATAACTTCATTTACATCAGCCGGTTATTGGTATTCGTATTTCGCGGGCGACAGCCTTCAGGTGCCGGATATGAACGCCGAAATTGTCTTAGGCCCGGGCGAGTTTAGGGTTTACACCACTAAAAAACTCATTGTTCCTGATTTTGTGGGGCTCGATGAGGGTGGCGAAGGGCTGGTTCCGCAGGTGAACATTTTCCCGAATCCAGCCTCGCAATATGTTGTAATTGAGCTGACTGCTGATGAAGTTTTTCCTTTGGTTGTGGAGATTCTGACCTCCGATGGTCGGGTTTTGAAACGGGAGGAAAAAGGCTTCATCGGCTCTGATAGGCTGAATAGAATTATGGTTGAAACCAAAACCTTGAAGCCTGGAATGTTTTTGATTCGTTTAGATACAGGGAAGCGGTATTTAACGAAAAGGCTGATAATCAGATAGATGAATGACTAACTTGCTTTCTCCTGAATTTTACGGATAGATGTGCTGTTCACATTTATCGCTTCCGGAGAAAACACTTTCACCGGCTTGGGCTTTGAAGCTGATTCTGACCCAGCCATCGTTCACCCTGACTTTTGCTGTTGTTTTAGGCACTATCTGGCCGGTAAATGAGACGGTGTCGGAAATGGGAAGCTTCAAAGGGTGGGTATTAATTTCACCTTCGGGAGCGAGAAAAATCCACGATTCAATTTCATAACTCCCCTCGCCTTCAATGGTATAGATGATGCTGATGTTATCGTTGTTGATTTTTTCTCCAACAGCTTCGAGCTGACATTGAAGCTGTTCAACTTTTTCTTTTTTGGTACATGAAAACAGCAGTAAGTTCGTCAGGATAACTGCCAAACCAAAAAATGCTTTGCTCATGAGTCAAAGTTTTGACATAAATTTCTCGGTGTCAATCACAAATCGCGTATGCTTTCCCTGTCCGATGATTCCTTTTTCATCGCTCACGGTTACCTCAAACACAACAGAGCGCCCACGGACTTCAACAACGCGGCTTTCGCAATGAACGGTATGACCCACGGGAGTTGCCCTGAGATGATTCACACAGATTTCGGTTCCAACGCTTGTCATTCCGTCCGGCAAAAGCCACGCAATACTCTGAAGGGCAGTATTTTCCATCAAAGCAATCATTGCCGGGGTGGCAAAAACTTCCACCAGACCCGAGCCATAAGCGCGTGCAGTGTCGGTATTGCCTACCACAATCTGGTGTTCGCCTTTGATGCCTTTATTGATAATCTTTTCCATTTTATTCCAAATAAATCAGGTTGACCTCCTGTTCCAAATCAGGGTGGAGACTTAACGCCACGGGGCAGGTTGTTGAGATGTGTTCAAGGATCTTTTTTTGCTTTTGACTATAATCGTTATGTGGAAAATGCAATTCAATAATTATTCTTCCGATACGTCTGGTCTCAGATTTCATCTCTTTGGTTATCAATGCCTTGGTTCCGTCAATATTAAAACCATGTTCGCGGGCTGCAATACCCATGATGGTCAACATACAGCTTGCTAAAGAGGCCGATGCCAAATCGGTGGGCGAGAAAACTTCGCCTTTTCCCTGATTGTCAATAGGCGCGTCAGTGAGCACTTTGGTGCCCGATGCAAGATGGGTCATCTCGGTGCGAAGCTCCGTGGTGTAGAGCACTTCAAAATTTGCCATGATTTTTCTGCAAAGCTAAAACGATTTTGTTTTACAAGAAAAAAAAGCCCTCCGACTTGCATCGGAAGGCCCAAACCAAATTAAAACAAAACGTTAGGATGAGTATTATTTTTTATCGTCACACTTTTTGTCAGCACTTTTCTCGCCTTTGGCTTCGCTGCAGCAGCTTTTCTTGGTGGTGCAATCCGATTTTTTTGTTTTATCTTCTTTCTTTTTGTTGTCTTTGTTGTCGTCAACACGGCTGATTTCAATGCCCGAATTGGCAGCGATAACACTTTGAAGGCTCCCGGCTCCTATGCTCAGGAAAGTAATCAGGGCAATGCTCAATGCAATTTTTTTCATAATGTTTTTAGGTTTTAATGATGAGCCAAAAGTAATATGACGGCGAGGTTTATGTTGTTAATGTCTGGTTAAAAGGTGTTAATGATGTGTTAAAAATTACTATTGTTGCATCTTGTGGTTATTTTTGTGTAGAATATCACGAACAAATGTCGCTAAAAAAACTGAATTTGCTGGCATTGGTGGCTTTTATCTCGCTTCTTGGTGTTGTTGCAATGCAGGTTTACTGGGTTCAGAACGCCATCCGGCTGAAAGAAGAGCATTTTAACCGTAGTGTGGGTATTGCTATGAAAACGGTCTTAAACCGCTTTCTCGAGCTCAACACGGGCGAGAATCTTAGAAAGCTGACCATGAACGAGCCTTGTGTGAATGAAAAGACGAACATCAGCGATGTTATCTCACCCTTGCTGCTCGATTCGCTTCTTCGAACCGAGTTCCGGTGTCTAAAACTTACTGCCGGTTATGAATATGCAGTTTTTAGCAAAGTTAGCCACAGAATTGCTTTTGGAAACCTGCACCTATTTCATGATAAGATTTTTAATTCCGAACATCAGCAGAGTCTTGAAGCACTATATAAACCCGGGCCGTATATGCTTTCGGTTTATTTTCCGGAGAAAACAAGCCGCAAACTTCAGGGCTTCCTTGGTTGGATGCTGCTTTCAGCCTTGTTTTTAGTGGGAGTGATGACGAGTTTTTGGCTCACTTTGCGTACAGTGTATCTGCAAAAACGATGGTCGGAGATGAAATCCGACTTCATTAACAATATGACACACGAATTTAAAACACCCATTGCTACGATAGGCGTTGCTTCCGAAATGCTCTTCAAAGATGAGATTAGTCGTGATGCGGTACGTGTTAAAAAGTACGTTTCGGTTATCCAAAACGAAAACAAACGAT
This sequence comes from Bacteroidales bacterium, assembly GCA_039811545.1. Taxonomy (GTDB): domain Bacteria; phylum Bacteroidota; class Bacteroidia; order Bacteroidales; family F082; genus JALNZU01. Next base: position 2,907 of record JBDHYV010000271.1, read on the forward strand.
TGCAAAATCAAGTTGATCAGGTGTTGCAGAGTGCCACTCTCGAAAGGGGAAGCGTCAGCCTACGCAAAAGGCTAACCAATATTCAACAGCTTATTGCTGAAATTGTCGAGGTGTTTCAGGTGCGTGTTAGCGAGAAAGGAGGTCATATCCGGTTTGAGCCATTGGCTACTATGCCCGAACTTCAGGCCGACCCTGACCATTTAACCAATGTCTTGGCCAACCTGATGGACAACGCCATCAAATACTCGCATGATAGCCCGATGATTACGATCAAGTGTTTCAATCAGAAAAGCCGACTTGTTATTGAATTTAGCGACAAAGGCATGGGTATTCGGCGCGAAGACCAGAAATTAATTTTTCGCAACTTTTACCGTGTGCATACAGGCGATGTACACGATGTGAAAGGTTTTGGCATAGGCTTGTTCTATGTCCAGAAAATTGTTGAACTTCACGGCGGAAATGTTGAGCTTGAAAGCGAGCCCGGAAAGGGTTCCACGTTTCGCCTCCTTTTTTCTATGATTGACTCAAAACAAGTACAAAATGAATTCGAATGATCACGGTGAAATTAGCATCCTCTTGGTGGAAGATGATGCCAACCTGCAGATGGTGCTGCAGGATTTTTTGGAATTGATGCACTACCGTGTTACGGTGGCCTCCGATGGCGAAGAGGGTCTCGAACTTGCCCTTGCCAACAATTATCATCTTATTCTGCTCGACATTATGCTGCCTAAAATGGATGGGTTCAGTGTGGCTGCCTCCTTGCGCGACATAAAGAAGACGGTGCCAATCATTTTTCTTACGGCCAAATCGCTCAAAGAAGATCGGCTGAAAGGATTCATGTTTGGCTGCGATGACTACATTACCAAACCATTTAGCACTGAGGAGTTGAATGTGCGCATTAAAGCCATTCTGAGGCGATGCCTTC
>JBDHYV010000272.1:0-3821 GCA_039811545.1 Bacteroidales bacterium
AATATTGTCCAGTCCGCTTGCTCCATTAATTAAAAAATGGAATCTCCTGCCGCACTAAACGTCAGAAGTCAGGAATAGTAAAGATATTGATTTTTAATCAGGATGGCTTGGCCAATAAAACCAAAAAAAATCCCCCGCAGTGCGAAGTTTCCCTGTGGGGGATTTTCCTTTGGTTCTGGGTTTCTAATGCCGTGGCAAAGCAAAAGCTGGTGAAAAATAAAATACAGCTCTAATACACCAATAGTTTTTTCAGCTCAGTGCCGGCAGGACTAACGATTTTCACAAAATAAAGCCCGGCCTTCAAATGGTGGATGTCAAAGGTTTTCTCCTGACCGTTCCACTGGCTTGTTTCAACCACTTTGCCTGCCTGGTTCAGAATCTCCACTCCCGAGCCTTCAGCCCCCTGAACATTGACGGCCACAAGACGGAAGGATCCATTGGCCGGATTTGGGACAATGCGCACGTTGGAGGCCAGGCGTTCGGGCGAGTTAACCAGAATGTTGTTGCTATAGGAGATGATATGGGCACATACAAAGAGCAGGGGGTTGAAGGTATCTTCGCAGTTCGGACAGGTTACACCTGAAACGCAGTCGGGATTGGCCGAGCTGCATAGGTCTTTGTAATTGGGGTCGAATTCATACTCCATTTTGAAATTGGGTATATTGACGTACTGGCTCATGTCGAAATCGAAAATTTTGCTGATGGAGCCCGGGCACCATCCGGCACGCGGATAGAACCAGGTGCCGTTTTGCGGTTGGCAACCGGCTGGATCGGGGTTGCATACCGACCATAAATCCTGCGTGTGCACGCGCACATTGTTTACCCTGATGTAGTGGGTGGCATGGTAAAACTCAGCGGCATTGCCCGTGTTGTTTTCGCCCCAGTTGTGGCCCGAGGTGATCACTTTCAGGCGGGCGGCCTGTACATCTTCGGGGAAGGTGAAAAAGGCCGGAGGCACAGGCTGAAGATTACTCATGTTGCCAAACGGGTATTCATCGCGCCAGATAGGCGTTACTGACGAATAGGCATAGGCTGGCGTTCCAGCGGTGAATTCATAAAGAATATTGATGTTCAGTCCTTTATCCCAGAGAATGCAATGATAGCGCATATCCACCTCGCCCTGAAGCAATGAAGCATAGTCGGTAACGTCCACCTGGTCGGAGCAACCCACTCCAAAAGGAGTGATGTAGCGATAAATCTCGATCCAATTGCCATTGGGGTCTTTCACTTCAACATGCGAAACGCGGTCGTAAGGATCGCAGCCTCCCGGAGGGCAGCTCACCGTTAACACCGAATTGATGTTGTTGAAACTGCCGACATAGGTTGGGAAGATATAGGTGCCTGTAACAATTTGGTTGCCGGGAGTTACGGTTTCGCCTGCAAAAGTCTGCACCTGAAGGTTGCTCACTACGTTTGTTACTTCAAAATCAATCGTTTTGGTTGTGACGTTGCCTTCGGTGATGGTGCTTTTCACGGTCATTGAATAGTTGCCAAAGGCCGGTGGTGTCCATTTTGTGGAATAGAAACCGTTTCCGTTGTCAATCAATGGCAGATGAACTCCGTTGATGATAAACTCCACGGTGTTCACACTCAGCACTTCTGGATGTTCCACATGGGTTTCGGCTAAAAACATCACAGGGGCAAGGCTTTGCATATAAACTTTGGTGAGGGTGGCAGGTCGCCGCACTTTCAGGCTGGCAAAATAGGCCGAGGCATCCACCACTTCAAACTCGTTGATGATATCGTTTGCCGGAGCATACACATCGTTGCCGGGCTGTGATGCTTTCACCTTCACAATGCCGGCTTGTCCGGTAAGGCTCAGGATATTGCCGCTGACCGTGGCCGGACCTTCCACAATGCTGTATTGTACGGGGAGCCCCGAACTTGCCGCAGCTTCCAACACGAAAGGGTTTGCGGTGGTCAACTTGTTGGAGATGGCCGGGAAATTGATAAACTGGTACAATCCCGAAAGATCGGGTTGGCGCACCAAGATATTGTCGAAAGCACCCGTTCCGCCTTGTGAGTGGAAGAAAATTCCATCCCATTTGGTGTTGTCGTTCTTATCGCCCGAACCCGGGGTGAGCTGCATGTTGACGCCTTGTATCTCGCTAGCCGGCATCCATTCGCCAACGGCACCGGGCTTATAGAATAGGGCGAGAGTTCCGGCACCACCATTGGCCGTGAAGTCCATGACCAACTTATAGCGTGTCCATCCGCTGTTGTTGGCCGTGAAAGGGATTTCGGTGCCGTTGGGCAGCACAACCTTGTTCAAGGCCGGCGACACATCGCGGCAGGAAATGTAAAGTCCGCCATCGTTGGGCTCGGTAGGAAGTCCGGGCGCAATATGGCCGTCGCCATCGGCATCATAGCCAATGCCGAAAAACACCCCCCACCAGTTTTTGTGCATATCCACCTCCACTTCCACAAGGCCTTCGGCAAAACTAAACTCGAAGTTGGACGATGATTTGCGTGTGGCTGTACGTCCGACACCGGATCCGCCAAACGGATAGAAAACTGCCTTGCTGCCATCGGGCGACACCACACCGTCGGCCGTATAGCCAACCACGAAGTCGGGCGAGCCGGAGGCGGTCTGTTGGATGGTCTTCCAGCCGTCCTGGTTGTTTAAATTACCGTCGGGTAAGGTGTTGAAGTCGTAAACCGAAACAGTTTGAGCCTGCACAACAAAGGCCGCCAGTAAAAATGAGAGATGTAAAATGATTTTTTTCATGATGTTTTATTTTTAGAATTATTGATGTTTTTGTTGATAGATCGTGTTTTTCGGATGGTTCAGGGTTCCATCCACCAGATTTTTACACCCGACACATCGGTGCCGCCCATTTTCTCGACTTGCCGGGCCCAGTTTTCGTGGTTGTTGAGCGATTCCGAATCGGGATAGGGCAATCGAAAAAAGCTCAGTGGGGTACCTGTGCGGGGTGTTGCTAAAGTTCGGCGGGCAAGGGCAAAGGCTTCGGCAGGCTGCCTGAAGGCATCGAGCCAGCGCTGGGCATAGATCATCCGCAACTGCTGCTCGGTAGAAGCACTGAAAATATCGGTCATCGGGTTGGCCAGCACGGCATAAAAATCCCATTCGCCCAGAAAGGGCTGATGGTTCACCCAGCGTGCGGTGTTTTTGACGATGTTTTGCCAATAGGTCATCGAGGCTACCATGCCTTCGGCATAAAGACCCTGCGCCATACCAGGGTCAGGCCCGATGCCGATGCCTTTGAAAAAGGCTTCCGAAAGGATAAACTTCACCTCGGCCACCGTCATCAGGATTTCGGGAATGGTCTTCTCTTCCCTGATAAGATAGTAGTTAAACGGCGAATAGATGCAGGCCGAGCCTTTGACGTTGTAGTTGTTGTCGCGATGGAGATTGTAGGGCACACCACCTTCGGCCGGGGTTTCGGGCGTCAGTGTTTGCGGGAAGGCTTTCCATTCGCCGGCATTGTTGGTTTCGAAAAAGATATACGCCCGTGGGTCGAAGATGCCGCTGCCATGGCCATTGTCGCCGGCGTCATGCTGAATCTGGATGAGATGCTGCTCAAACGATAGCCAGCCACCTCAGCTATCGTCGCGAAACTCACCCGAGTTCACGTCCTCCCCTGCGCCCGTAGTGGAACTCGCCAGAGTTCCATCCAAACCTACGCCGCAGATCGCGGAGCATCCAACGCTCTCACAAGAAGCGCGTCGACAACCAGTTCCATGTGCGTGCTGCGTGAACCTTTGATGCAGACGACATCTCCCGGCGAAAGCAGGCATTCAAGCATTGAGACGAGTGTTGATTTGTCATGGAACGCGGAAATTCGATTCAGAGGCAGTCC
>JBDHYV010000273.1:0-3819 GCA_039811545.1 Bacteroidales bacterium
ATTTTTTATCAGGCTTGGTTTTCAGATTTAAGCTATCGAGGTCAATTTTACCGATAATCTTCAGCTCTCCCTCTGCCTGCTGGGTATGGGGTTCAACTGGTTCGTAGATCAGTGTTTCGGTTTTTTTGTCTTTTGTGGATGGCAGAGGTTCACTCTTTTTCTGGTCTATCGGGGCTTGTACTGTCGGCATTTCCATTTCCACAGCAACAGGTTCCAGCGGTTCTTTTGGAGCTTCTACCGGAATTTCGGGCTCAAGACTTTGAGCCACAGGGGCAGGAGTTTGGTCAACCGTTTCAACTATCGGCTCTACCGGGGTCGGCAACGGCTTTGTTTTGGCGGTCTTTCCGGCAGATGACTTCTCGATCAGGTTTGATTGGATATTCTTGAAATGGACTTCGTCCGGCTCGTATTCTTCTTCATCCGCAATGTCAAGTTTCACGACTTCCTCCGCAGTAATCGTCTTACGACCGGCAGGTTCAATACCCAACTTTTGTGAAATTTCTTTCACCTGTTTCTCCTTCTGGTATTCCTTCACAAGCAAGGCATACATTTCGGGGGTGAGTTTAGAGTTAGGATTTGAGTCAATCTGATGTCCCTTTTTATTCAGGAACTCGACGATGGTACTCGTGCCCACGTTGAATTCTCTGGCGGCTTTTGAAAGACGTATTGAAGAGGAGCCTTCGGACATAATCAGGATAAAGTTTTTAATTTTCGAAAACAAAGTGCAAAAATATGGATTTTATTCAAATTCAGCTTTTAAGATACGGATGACTTCGGCTACCGTTTCGGTTTCGAGGTTAGTGCGTTTTTCAATTTCTTCGGCACTCAGTTCTAAGACGCTTTTTGCGGTATCAAGGCCGATTTGTTTCAACAGGTCAATGATCCACACGTCAATTTCGTCATTAAATTCATCGAGGTCAACATCTTCTGTGTCGAAATCTGTATCTCTGTACACATCAATTTCAAAACCGGTGAGTTTTCCGGCAAGTTTGATATTAAAACCTCCCTTTCCGATAGCTAAACTCACTTGATCGGGTTTCATGAAAACTTCGGCTCGTTTGTTGGCATCATCAATCTGAATGGAGCTGATTTTTGCCGGGCTCAGTGTACGGGTGATGTAGAGGCTGGGATTGTTAGTATAGTTGATGACATCAATATTTTCGTTTCGCAGCTCTCTGACGATTCCATGTATGCGTGAGCCTTTCATTCCCACGCAAGCGCCAACGGGGTCAATACGGTCGTCATAAGATTCCACGGCAATTTTTGCACGTTGTCCGGGTTCACGAACAATGCGCCGGATTGTGATAAGACCATCGTAAACTTCAGGCACTTCAGCCTCGATGAGCCTCTGAAGGAAGATTTCGGAGGTGCGCGATAGGATGATGCGGGGTGTGTTGTTGACCATTTCCACTTTAAGAACTACCGCACGGATTGTGTCGCCCTTACGGTAGAAATCGGCGGGAATCTGCTCTTGTTTTGGCAAGATAAGTTCAATACCTTCATCATCGAGCACTAAAATTTCCTTGCGCCACACCTGATACACCTCACCGGTGATGACTTCACCAACCTTATCTTTATATTTTTGGTAAACGCTATCCTTCTCATATTCAAGAATTTTCGAGACAAGACTTTGTCGTATGGTGAGAATTTCGCGCCGGCCAAAATCGCTAATGCTGATAGCTTCCGAAACATCTTCACCCACCTCGAAGTCGGGTTCGATTTTAATGGCTTCCGATAAGGCGATCTGTGAGGCCGGGTCTTCCACCTCGCCATCTTCCACAATCTTTCGGTTATGCCAGATTTCAAGGTCGCCCTTGTCAATGTTGATGATGATATCAAAATACTCGTCAGAGCCATACTTCTTTATAAGCATGGCTTTGAACACATCCTCAAGGATGCGCATCATCCTTTCTCGGTCAATGTTTTTAAATTCCTTAAACTCAGAAAAACTCTCAACTAAGTTAATACTATCCATTTGGAATATAATATATTTAGGTAAAACTAATGACGGGCCAGCCTTCTTTTATATCGGAATAAGCCACGGTGAAAAGGCCGCCAATTTCCTCTTGTTTAATTTTTTTATGCTTTTTTTCGTGAATAATTTCGATGGTTACGGATTGGTTTCCGGCTTCGGTAATCTTGCCCAGATGGCTGCTGCCGTCCAGCATTTCGAGCCTGATTTTACGACCGACATTTTTCACGTACTGACGGGGCAAGCTCAACGGATGGTCGAGACCGGCCGACGACACACGCAATTCAACATCCTCCTCATCACGGTTGAGCCGGGTTTCAATTGCGCGGCTCACTTCTACACAATGGTCAATGGTAAGGGCCGTGTCGGAATCAAGGAAAACGTAAACAATATCCTCATTTTTAAGGACAATGTCCACAACGAAACGATCAGTTCCTTCCAGAATTTCTTCAACCCACTGCTTAATCTGTTCTTTCTCCAACATAAAGTATATGTACTAAAAAAGGGGCTTCAGCCCCCCAACTTTTTCTTTCCCCACAAAACGCTGCAAACTTACAACATTTTATTGAGTTACAGGCCGATACGCAAAAAATAAATTCGTTTTTGCACAAATCGGGAGTGTGAAAAACATAAAACCCTCTGACAGAGGGCTTTATGTTTTATTGTTGTCCAACCAGGATTCGAACCTAGACAGGCAGAACCAAAATCTGCAGTGCTACCATTACACCATTGGACAAGATGTTTCGACAACCAAAACGGGTGCAAAAATAGTATAAAATTGGATTCGCAGCAAGGCAGGTTCATTTTTTTTCGTACAAAGCCAAAATACTTACCTTTGCAGCCCTGTTTTCAAATCGAAAAAACAATTATTATGGCTCTCAACTGTGGCATCATCGGCCTGACCAATACAGGAAAAACCACTATTTTTAACTGTATGTCGAACACCAAGGCAGAAGCATCGAGTTATGCTTTCAGCGCCACAAAGTCGAACATCGGCATGGTTGAAGTGCCCGACAAAAGGCTTCAGGCCATTGACGCACTGATTCGTTCGGTAAAAGTTGTGCCTGCCACCGTTGAGATTGTTGACGTTCCTGGTTTAGCCAAAGGAGCCAGCCAAGGCGAAGGTGTCGGCAATAAATTTTTGGCCGACATTCAGCAAATGGACGCCTTGGCTCATGTGTTGCGCTGTTTTGACGACCCTGCCCTGCCCCACATTGAAGGCTCGGTTGATCCGGTGCGCGACATGGAGATTGTGGATCTGGAGCTTCAAGTGCGCGACCTTGACCTTGTGATGCGCAAGATGCAGCGTGTAGAGAAATTAGTGAAGGTTGGCGAGAAAGATGCAAAAAAAATAATGGAAGTGCTCCATATTTACAAAGACCATCTGGAAAATTTTGGCAATGCACGAACTGCTCCGGTGGAAGAAGAGGATAAACGGCACATCTTGGAGCTTCAGCTATTGACGGCAAAACCGGTGATTTTTGTCTGCAATGTGGACGACCAATCGGCTCTCACCGGCAACGACTACAGCGAAAGTGTGAAGCGAGCCCTTGATGGCAGTGGAGCCGAAGTACTTGTGATAGCCGGAAAATTAGAAGCAGAAATCGCCGAGCTTGAAGATGCTGCCGACCGCGAAGTATTTCTTTCGGATGCCGGCCTTAGCGAGCCGGGTGTAAACAAACTGATTATGGCAGCCTACAAACTGCTTAATCTTCAATCGTTTTTTACGGCCGGCCCAAAAGAAGTTAGGGCATGGACTATCCATAAAGGCATGACGGCACCCCAGGCTGCCGGCGTCATCCACTCCGACCTCGAGCGTGGATTTATTAGGGCCGAAGTGATGAAAT
>JBDHYV010000274.1:0-3802 GCA_039811545.1 Bacteroidales bacterium
GGAAAATGCCTCCGCCCTGATTGTTGACGACAATGATTTTCAGGTTATGAGGCAAATATTTGTTCCACAACCCATTGGAGTCATAAAAAAAAGCCAGATCGCCGGTGATGAGCACCGTTGGTTTTCCTGTTGCCAAAGCAGCTCCCACAGCGGTGGAGAGGCTCCCATCAATGCCGCTGGTTCCGCGGTTTGCATCAAAACGTGCAGCCCACCGGTCATCGAAAAGCTGAGCATAACGCACTGGTGTACTGTTACCAAGTTGTACATCGAAATGTGTCGGGATGGTTTTCGACAAAATCTCAAAAAGTTTGAGATCACTCCAAGGCACTTCTTTCAAAAAAAAGTGATGTTTTTCCCGCATTTGCACACTCAGTCTGTTCCATAGGGCAGCATATCCCGAATCGTAAACAGGCCATAATTTTACCAAATTCAGCACATCGGCTGCCTCAACACGGATGGCATGACTGAGGCATTGATAGGTATCAGAGACGGCATCGTGGGCATCGCAATTCCAATGAACTTTTGGTGCAGCTTTCCTCAGAAATGATTTGATATGTTTCGAGACGACGGCTCCGCCAAAAGTGAGTAAAAGGTCGGGGCGATAAACATTGGGATCGTTGATTCCTGCAATTGTTCGGTCAATGGAACCTACAAAATCCGGTCCAAAAACATTAGAAGTAGTTTCGGTAAGCACGACCACATCAGGCCGCGAAGCAAGCTCAGCCAGGATCGAGTTAACTTCCAAATTATGAGGCATTTGCCCGACAAGAATCATCTTTCGTGGGGATGCTGCCCAGGCTTCTTTCAATTCAAGTTGCTGTGCTTTGCCTATAGTCGTTTTAACGATCAACTCCCTGAAATCATGAACCTGTCCATCAGTTTCAGTCGAAAAGCCATAGAGGGGTTCCGACAACGGAATGTTGATATGTACGGGTCCGGGCACAGGCGTCAGGGCAGCGTTGAGAGCTTCGTTGATCAGGCGATCGTTGTACCAGAGGTCGTCGCGACTGCGTATGGAAACGGGTAGGTTTACACTTTTCCTCACATGAGGTCCAAAAGCGTTTTGTTGCTGAATTGTTTGGCCATCGCCCTGCCCTATCCATTCGGGCGGTCGGTCGGCAGTGAGGAGTACCAAAGGGAGGCGTTGGTAAAAGGCTTCAGCCACGGCAGGGGCATAATTCAACACTGCTGATCCCGAAGTACAAGCCAAAGCCACAGGCTGTTGATTCTGTTGCGCTATGCCTAAAGCAAAAAAGGCAGCACTCCGCTCATCCACTATCGTATAAGTCTGAAAAGCAGGGTTGTTACCAAATACGGTAACCAAAGGCGCATTGCGTGAGCCGGGCGAAAATACGATATGGCGAATGCCGCGTGCTGCCATGAGCTGCGCCAGATGCAAAAGGCCAGTTTTGTCGTGAACCATGAGGCAAAGATGCAAACTTATTTCGGGAAAACTGCAAGCAAAGTTTCGGCTTTGGCCTGAGTTTCGTCCCACTCATCAACGGGGTCGGATAAGGCCGTCAGTCCGCCGCCAACATACAAAAAGGCCTCATTGTTGATTCCTTGCATACAGCGAAGGTTGACGTACAGCCTAATTTCTTCATCGGGTTTCACGTAGCCAAGGCAGCCGGTATAAAAACTACGATCGTGTTGCTCGGTGAGACCGATAAGTTTCATGGCTTCAGGGCGTGGCAGTCCGCAAACGGCCGGAGTTGGATGCAAATCGTTGGCAAGCGCTAAGGCTTCGGCGAAGGTACTTTCCCAGGCAAAAGAGGTCATCAGGTGCGCCAGATGTCCGGCAGCCGCCGAAACCGGGCCAACGACTTCTAAGTTGCGGGCACGGTGCAGCGCGAGCATACGCCGGATGTATTCAGTTACCATAGCTTGTTCTTCGGTCTCTTTCCGGCTCCACACTAACTGCGAAAGTTCGCGTCCGTCAAGTTTCTGTGTGGCAGCCAACGCTACGGTTTGTGCCTTTCGGTGCGCATAATGAAGCAGTGTTTCCGGGCTTGCCCCTGCCCACAACAAACCATGTCCATCGCTGAGCATAAACACAAAAGCATTGGGATATCGGAAGCAAAGTTGTTCAAAAAGTTCGGGGAGCTGCTGAGCGGCAAAAGGTTGGGCTACAATACGCGATAGCACAACCTTACGGCATTGCTGTTGCTGCATCAGGGCAATCAGGTTGGCAGCCTGTTTCAGATATTCCTCTTTGGAAGTCAGGCTGGGGACAAGGAGCCGAAAAGCCGGATTGGATTTACCAAGTGTAAATTCGGGAATCTCCTCGCCCCGGATGATGGCCTCAGGAGATAAAAAAAGCTGCGGATGTTTTCGCACATCGAAAGGGGTCAGAACAAAATATGGCCGGCTGTTTTCGGGCTTTTCAACACAAAAACTTCCACCGGCGTAAGTCGTCACATCTTCATCGGCCGGAAGACGGAAGCTGACAAAGGCTTTATTTTGCCGCAGCCAAAGGTTCTGCGCCTCTTTTAGCCTCATGATGCAAATTACTGCTTTGTTTTGGCAATGATAAAATTAGTGAGGCGAATGGCCGAAACCAACTGGCCATCCTCATCTTTGATTTCGATATCCCAGATGTGGGTGTTTCGGCCACGATGCAACAGGTGCGCCTCGGCAAACACCCATCCGTCTTTGGCCGCGCGCAGATGATTTGCACTCACCTGTGAGCCTCTGACATCGTTTTTGCTTAAGTCAACAATCAAGGCCGATCCAATGCCGGCAACGGTTTCGGCCAACGCCAAACTTCCTCCGCCGTGAAGCAAGCCCATCGGTTGTTTGGTGCGGTTATCAACCGGCATTTTGGCTTTGATATAACCATCTTTTGCTTCAACATATTCAATACCAAGCTGTTCCATCAAGGTATTTTTGTTGGTGGCATTCAGTTCGTCAATATTCCAGTCTAAACGCATAGGCCAAAAATGAATAAAATCTAAAAAACAAAATCAGCTTATTTATTGATTCCCAATTCGTTGAACATAAAAGCATATTCTAGGGCAACTTCTTTGAAACGCTCAAAACGTCCGGATGCGCCGCCATGTCCGAAATCCATCTCGGTAACTAAGAAAAGATGAGTGTCGTTGGTTTTGAGTTTCCTAAGTTTTGCCACCCATTTGGCTGGTTCCCAATACTGTACCTGACTATCATGCAAGCCTGTGGTTACGAGCATTGCCGGATAGTCTTTGGCTTCGACCTGATCATAAGGCGAATACGAAAGCATATAGTTGTAATAAATTTCGTCGTTGGGGTTGCCCCATTCATCATACTCGCCTGTGGTGAGTGGAATACTTTCGTCGAGCATCGTGGTAACGACATCCACAAAAGGAACTTGGGCAACAACACCTTTCCAGAGGTCGGGGCGCATATTGACGACGGCACCCATCAGGAGACCGCCGGCGCTCCCGCCCATTGCAAACATCTTTTCTTTATTGGTAAACTTCTGATCAATGAGATATTCTCCGCAAGCGATAAAATCCAAAAAGGTATTTTTCTTTTTCAGGAGTTTCCCGTCTTCATACCACTGACGGCCCATCTCTTCGCCACCGCGAATATGGGCAATAGCAAACACAAAACCTCTATCCAACAAGCTCAGGCGTGATGAGCTGAAATAGGCATCCATGGTTGAGCCGTATGAGCCATATCCATAAAGAAGGAGTGGATTCTCGCCATTTTTGACAAGACCCTTTTTGTAAACGAGCGAGATCGGCACTTTCACACCATCAGGCGAAGTAGCATAAAGGCGTTCCGACTGGTATTGGTTCGGATCGTAGCCCCCAACTACTTC
>JBDHYV010000275.1:0-3748 GCA_039811545.1 Bacteroidales bacterium
CATCGAACCAACGGGCAGGCAAAACACCTTTGACGAATGGCAGCGCATAAACCAGAGCCGGCATACGTACAAAATGCCGGTCGTTTTCGATGCCGCGGATGATTTTTTTGACGGCCTTCTCAGGAGTGAGCAAGGGAATCAGCGGGCCTGTTTTTGCCCCTTCAAACATGCCCGTACTGATAAAACTTGGGGTAACAGTCGTTACTTTCACGCCCGTTTTCATCCGTTCCATTTCGAGCCTGAGGCTTTCCGACCAGCCATAGACAGCCCATTTGCTGGCAGCATAAACCGCCATGCCGGGGTTTGCCAACATCGAGGCCGCCGAGGCAATCGTTACAAGATGCCCCGAGCCGCGCCCGATGAGCTGTGGCAAAAATCCATGAGCCGTCAACAGGGCGCCAAGCACATTCACTCCCATCGTTTTTTCGATTTCGCAGGACGAGTTTTCAATAAATAAACCTCCGAAAACCACGCCTGCGTTCAAAATAAGGATATCCGGCACAAAACCATTTGCGCGGCAAAGGGCAACAGCTTCGGCCACCGACTCCTTGTCGGAGACATCAACAAACTGATAATCTACTTGATACCCTCCTCTATCAAATTTCTCCGCAACTTCTCTCATTGCCAAACAGTTAATATCCCAAATTCGCAGAACCTCAGCACCTTTTTCTAAAGCCATGCGGCCCATCAACAGCCCGATTCCGGAAGCACCACCCGTAATCAGCACTTTCTTGCCTTTAAAATTGCTCATCGTTTTGATTGTGTTAATTTTGCAGCGTTTTCTGAAACGAATGTACAACAATCTAAACCTTGCATGAAACATTCATTGCTGTTTTTTGTTTCCTTGCTGTTGATTTTCCCATTCAGCTCAAAAAGTCAGAACATGAACCAAAGCCTGATGGATCCGGTGAAACAACGACCGGTGTTGATTGATTCGGTGGACCGCAACGGCCTTCTGACCGGTGAGATGGGCGAGTTTTTTCTGGACGACTATCACAATTACAAACCCGATTCCTCCATCGTTGATGAGATTGAAACACGTATTTCGGGCATTGTGATCCATGTGGTTTTTGGAAGTTGGTGTGGCGACAGCAAAGAGCAAGTTCCGCGTTTTTTAAAACTTCTCGATCAATTGAATACTTTTCCCGAAATTTATTTTACGGCCGTTGACTCCGGCAAAAAGGGCCTCCAGACCGATGTAACCAGCCTCAACATCGAAAGGGTTCCAACCTTTATTATATATCGCAACCAAAGCGAAATTGGCCGCATTGTGGAAACACCCATCGAAAGTCTTGAGAAAGACCTGCTCGGGATATTGCAAAAACCCTGATTCCAACTGAATCTTTCAATATTTACAAAAGTCCGTATTACTTCTTTTGCACCATGAAGACATTTCAAACCATCTCAGGCCTGCGCGAAGCACTTCAGCCTTTGCGTGACGAAGGACTTAGTATAGGTTTCGTTCCCACGATGGGAGCGTTGCATCAGGGCCATCTCGAACTCATGCGAAGGGCAAAAAGAGAAAACAACGTTCTGGTTGTCAGCATTTTTGTCAATCCAATTCAGTTTAACAATCAAGAAGATCTCGAGAAATATCCGCGCCTGCCCGAGACAGATGCACGCCTTTTAGAAAGTGTTGATTGCGACTTTCTTTTTGCACCAACGGTGGAAGAGATGTATCCCGAACCCGACCACACGAACTATGATTTTGGCGTTTTGAGTCGGGTGATGGAAGGTGCTTTCAGACCGGGGCATTTTAACGGCGTAGCTATTGTTGTACGCAAACTTCTTGAAATTACTGAACCGGACCGCGCCTATTTTGGCGAAAAGGATTTCCAGCAATTAGCTATCATTCAGCAACTTGTCAAGATGTTTCGATGTTCGGTGGAGGTCGTTCCCTGCCCTATCGTCCGCGAGAGCGACGGTTTGGCCATGAGTTCGCGCAATATGCGGCTGACATCGGACGAGCGGGCTGTGGCACCCAAAATACACCAAATCCTAAAAAAGGCTGCTTCGCTGAAAAACGTTTTAAGCCCTGAAGAAATGCGGCACTATGTATGGGATAAATTGAGTTTAGAACCCGCTTTTGGTATTGATTACGTGGAGGTTGCCGATGATCGTCTGTTGCAACCCGTAAACCATTGGAACGAAGTAGGCGGTGCTGTCATTTTTGTGGCATTGTTTTTGGGACAGGTTCGCCTGATAGATAATCAACGGATTTTTTAGTACTTTTGCCGCCCGTTAGCTTCACATTTTTGACATAAACATCTGTCAACCATGAACATTGAGCTCCTTAAATCAAAATTGCACGGCGCCACGGTGACTGAGGCCAACCTCTTTTATATCGGGAGTATCGCCATTGACGAAGACCTCATGGATGCCACCAACCTGATTGAAAACGAGAGGGTGAACATCTACAACATCAACAATGGCGAGCGTTTCGACACCTATGTCATCAAAGCTCCGCGCGGTAGCGGCACCATCTCGCTCAATGGCGCTGCAGCACGCAAAGTGGCCCAGGGCGACAAAGTGATTATCGTTTCCTACTGTTCAATGGATTTTGAAGATGCCAAACGATTCAAGCCCAGCATCATCTTCCCCGACGACGACAACAAAATACGCAGATAGAAGTGAAGAAGACCCTCACTGACGTTTTTAAATATCTTCTTTTCCTTTCGCTTGGGGTCTTCCTTTTTTGGTTGAGCATGCGTAAACTCGAATTGAAAGCCATGCTCGACGAGATAGCTGGAGCCAATTATTATTGGGCTGCCGTTGCCGCTGTTTTGGCAATTATCTCTCATATATTCAGGGCATTACGCTGGAATCTGCTAATTAACAGTACCGGCTACAAGACCCGCACTTCCACCACTTTTTATGCTGTGATGGTGGGTTATATGGCCAACACGGCTGTTCCACGTCTGGGCGAGTTCATGCGTTGCGGAGTGCTCTCGAGAAAAGAAAAAATCCCTTTCAACGTTTTGTTTGGCACAGTGATTTCCGAACGCATCTTCGATATGGTTATCCTTATGTTACTTTTGGCAACGACTGTTTTTAGCCAATGGGGACTTTTGGGCGGTTTCGTCCTGCAAATGGTGAGCCCGCTCACGGGCAAACTTTCAGGCAATGGATACTTACTCTTGTTGCTTTCTTTCATTTTTGGCGCATCTGTCTTTGTTTTTTTTTGGCTCTACCTGAAACACCGCCATAGGTTAAAAAAGCGCCCCGCTTTTCAGAAGTTGCGCCAAACCCTGAGTGGTTTTGGACAGGGTATCCGCACCATTGACCGCATGAAACAGAAAGGACTGTTTTTGTTTTACACCTTCATGATCTGGCTTTTTTATGCCCTTATGGTGTATATCCCATTCAAGATGCTGCCCGAAACGGCTGGGCTCAACTTCATTGCCGGCATCACGCTGCTGGCCTTGGGCAGTCTGGGCATTGTGGCGCCAGTGCCAGGCGGGATCGGGGCCTATCATTTTATTGCCAAGGCCACACTCACCGAGCTTTACGCCATCAGCCCCAACACCGCCGGTAGTTTTGCCGTCATCACCCACGCCCTGCAAACCCTGCTGAATGTCGTTGTGGGCGCCTGGGGATATCTGATGTTGTTTTTTATTGACCATAAACCACCCCGCAATGAGCCATCCTGACGATGTTAAAAAACATATCCACAGCCTTTCCTCGCTCGAAAAGTTGGTTCAACAATGGCACCGCGAAAAGAAAAAGATTGTTTTCACAAACGGCTGTT
>JBDHYV010000276.1:0-3742 GCA_039811545.1 Bacteroidales bacterium
GACAAACAGATGACAGTGTTTCAACGTGATTTCAGGAAGTTATTAATCATGGAGGCCTGGATTTGAAAAAGAAATTCAACATTTTTTCCAATCTATTTTATTCCATATTTGCCCTTGGGCTGAGTCTCGTTCAGATGAACAGCCTGTTTTCGCAGGGTACCATGCTTTTTCGTTATTCAATTCGCGATACCCATGTCAAAGGCTTTGACGAAAAGAGCAAACGGCAACTGCTCGGCCTTCTGACCTCTGGCAACGAGAGTCTTCTGAAAGAGTGGGAAACCTCCGTTTCAGTTCCTTACGAGCTTGGATGCGTAAGAACAGCTTATGACGAATGGAAACTTCTACTTAAACTTCAATTGCCCCAGATGAGTGGCCGGACTGATTACCGCCGCTTCCCATTGGGTGAGTTACTTTTTCCCGACCTTGTTACCGGTTCATACAGTGTTGTTTCTCTTGAGAAGACCAGTTTTCAGAAAAATTTCAGTGCCTTGCCAGCCGAGTTAGACCTCATTAGGGTGCAACCATCGGCAGCAGCCCTGGTCACAGGAAACATCGAAAACTTCGGATACAGCGACCAGAAGATAGAGAGTGTGCAGGAAGCGGTGATGCAGATCAACCAATACTGGGCACTTTCGGACTATGTTCAAAAGGTGATTGGCAGCGCCACTATAGAAGAGAATGGTGCAGGTGGCGAAATTGCGATGCTTTTTCTGCAACGCGAACAAATTCGTAAAAGCTTATTTTTGATGCGTGAGACGGCAGCTCTGCCGCTGATGGAACAATCAGGAGCTGATCCGGCTGATGTTTGGAAACAGCTGCCCGTATTGCAGCGCTATCTTGTCCGCTACACCACATTGCTCCAACAGGCCGAAGTTGGCCGTGAGCAGTTGCATCATATCGCTGCGGTTTGTCGTGCCGATATGGTGCGAAGCCTTCGTGCTGCCCTGCAAAACGATTTCCGCGATCACGAGCTTTTACTCAAAACCGGCCGCCTATTGCCCGATACAAGTCTGTATAGCCTGACCGCCATTTTCGATCAATCGGGACAACAGGATGGCCTTTCGGAAATACTAGCCTTTGAAGTGCTTGCTCTGGCCGATTCGCTACATCAGGCAGAGGATTTTGCCAATGCCTATGGATATTACGAAGATGCGATACAGGTGTTGATGGCGCGTGGGCATCAAGCCGCCGCAAATGAAGTAAAAGAAAGAATGCAAACCTCACGACTCGGACTATTGCGGTCGTATCTGCAAATTGCCTCCAAAGCCATGAGTGTCGGAAACGAAACAATGGCGAGGTCGTATCAACAAAAATCGAAAGCATTTATCCAGAAACATCCCCAAAACGGCTTAGTTAACCGCATCGCTGCCGAATCGGATGAGTTGGTGGGATCCTATCTGAGAAAGGCCAACTATCTAATTGACCAAAAGCAATATTCGCAGGCTATTGCACTTTTAGAAGAAGCTGGAACGCTCACCCAGACCTATTACAATCTGAATTTTCAGGAACAAATCAACCAAGCACTATTTTCTGCCTATCGCCGGGTTTTTCTCGATTTGGTAAACGAAGCGCAAGCCTATTTTTCTGTTGGAGAGTTGGCTGAAGCCGAACGTCGCTTAAACTATGCCATTGATTATCAGAAGGATCATAATGCTTTTTTACGAACTAGCACAGAAGCTTTTCATCTGCAAAATGAAATTCAGGCGCAAAGGCAAATGGATTTATCACGCACCATGAGCTATGGAACCAGACCAATTCAGCCTATTGGTGCTGAGTTAAGTTCGATGGAAAACACTGTGATAATAACTATAGAAGAAGCCAGATTGAAGGTATGGGCAAATGAGATGGAGACCGCATGGCGGCTTTATCAACAAGCATCCGACCTTGCCGCCAAAAACAATCTCGATAAAAAATCAAATGTGCGCGAGGCTTTTCGGCAGCTCGATCAGGGTATGGTTGAGCGTATTTGCCTGAATAACCGTTTTCGGATAGACGACTTGATGAAATCGGCTGATAGGATGATTGCTTTACACGAATATGCCGGACTCGAAGCTGCACTTAAAGAAGTGATTGAACTCAATGCCAGTAATCAGGGATGCAAGTTAGATGCCTCTAGAGCACAGCAACTTTTGAATGAATATGCCGACTTATTTCGTTATCAGCATGATTTTCAATTGGTTACTTCTTTGCTCTACACCAATGGTTTGAATGCAGTCATGTCGCAATATCTCCATTTTGATCAACAGGTTTCACAATATCATCTCGAACGTTTTGGAGCTGAACATATTAGCCTGCCTGATTTCATCCGCTCGCAGCAGAACCCTGCTTTCACTATTCAGGCGTTGAGCTTTCATCTGAACCGCTTAGATACACTCGAAACTGCCCTGTACGTTCATGTTCTTGCAAGCCAGAATTTCGACTGGATGTCAGCCTCCAAACTATTGGAAAAAGCTGCTTCCTTGCTTGCTGTGTCTGATTCCAAACTCAACATAAGTGATCCGAAAATGAGAATTGCGGCACTTGTAGGAAACGATAGACGGTTTGAATTGTTCCGAAAAACCTATCTTCGCGCAATGAAACAGTTAGCAAAGCAAAACAAATCCAAAACCTAAACAAACCCCATAATGAAACTTTTACTCATCAGCAATTCTACAAATCCCGGTGAGCCTTATCTGAGCTGGCCACTCCCTTTTATTCAGGAATTTATCCGGCGTAATGCTCTAAATAAGGTGCTTTTTGTGCCTTATGCCGGTGTGAATCTTTCAAACGAAAGCATTGATGCGTCTTACGATGTTTACGAGCAGCGGGTGTCCAATGTTTTTGGCGGTTTTGGCTGTGCGTTAGAATCGGTGCATCGAACTGGTGATCCCGTCAAGGCTGTTGAAGAAGCCGAATGTGTGGTGATCGGTGGAGGCAACACTTTCCATCTGGTGGCGATGATGCACCGCACTGGAATCATGCAGGCTATCGGTAAACGCGCTGAAGCCGGAATGCCTTATATGGGATGGAGTGCCGGCGCCAATGTAGCTTGCCCCAGCCTGCGCACTACCAACGATATGCCGATTATCATGCCCGAAAGTTTTGATTGTCTGAATCTTGTGCCTTTCCAGATTAACCCACACTATTTAGATGCCAACCCCCAAGGGCATGGAGGCGAAACCCGCCAACAGCGCATTGAGGAGTTTTTGGCCCTCAACAGAAATATTACGGTGGTTGGTCTTCGTGAAAGCAGCCTTATCGAAGTTGATGACCTACGACTGACCCTGAAGGGTTACCGTTCAATGCGCCTGTTTCGCCATCAGGCTGTTCCGCAGGAAATTGAACAGGGCACTGATGTTTCGTGGTTGATGAATAGGGATGAACTGAATGTCTGAAAATTGAGATTGTTTTTCCACCCGGAAAAATGACCCCCTTTGTAATTTAACCAAAACGGTTCTGCTTGTTTCATCCTTGCAAAACCGTTTTTTTTTGAATGTATTATCTGTTTGAAAGATTATTCTCGAAGATTATCAGTCTTTTATGGATGTTTCTTCAGGAAAGATTATGCCTGGTGTTGAGGCCGTAAAAGGTCGTTCACCGTTTTAACAGGATTGAAAGTGATGAGCGGCGTTTCCACAAAAATAGTAATCCAGTCGGCCATAGCACCATTCCACAATCCGGGTACTTCGAGTGCTTTGAGGTCGCGCCCGTCTTTCGACTTTTTTGAAATAAAACCTGTCATTGGGTCAATAAATTCGGGTAG
>JBDHYV010000277.1:0-3694 GCA_039811545.1 Bacteroidales bacterium
TCCGACAATCCGATGCGCCTCATCAAAGGACCAAAGTTGGGGCGTAAATTGCCCGATATCCTGTCGGTTGCCGACATTGATCTTTTGGTGTCATCCTTCGATTTAAGCCTTCCGCATGGCTACCGCAACATGGTGATAGTGGAGCTTATGTATGCATGCGGCCTACGCGTTTCGGAGTTAATATCTCTGAAAATCAGCAATATATATTTTAACGATGGCTTTTTGCGAATTATTGGAAAAGGCGACAAAGAGCGGCTTGTCCCTATTGGAACTTCTACTCTACAGCTTATCATCGAATATATATCAAAATACCGGATGTTGGTCAAGGTTGTTAAAGGACATTCCGACACACTATTTCTCAATGCACGCGGACGAAGTCTGTCGCGGCAGATGGTTTTTATTCTTCTAAAAAAACAGGCTGAAACTGCCGGAATCACAAAAAAAATCAGTCCGCACACCTTTCGCCATTCTTTTGCAACGCATTTATTGGAGGGAGGTGCCGATCTGAGAGCAGTTCAACAGATGTTAGGCCATTCGAGCATAACGACTACTGAAATCTATACGCATATTGACAGGAGCTATCTCAAGGAAGCCATCATTAGCTTTCACCCCCGCTCGAAAAAAAGCAGCAACTAATCGTTTACGATTTCGCCGGCTTCGTTTACCAGCACACCCCAGTTGGCTGCCAAAAGGTATTCACCATCGAAGAAAAAATCAATCAACACTTCTTCGTAGGTAATACGGGTTTCCCCTTCTTCTTCCTCAATCTCAGGCTCTGAATAGCCGTTTTCTTTCATCAAAGCGATCACCTCATTTGGAGCCATATCAAAAATCTGATGTCCGAAAAGCGTTGTTTCTGGATTGTCAGTTTCAACACACGAAAGCACCGTTTTTGTTACACCCTCAAAAAAAACGGATGCCTGACGATCCCAGTAATGCAAAACAACCGTAATCATTTGATCATCCGAATCTAAATGGTCAATTTCTTCGGCATCACCAAACAGGTTGATCGTTTGCTCAATGGATTGTCCAAATTTTAACGGGCCAAATCCGTCCAATAGGCGGATATCATAAGTATGTTTCATAAAAAACAGATTCTGTACACAGCGTAAATGTAAAACAAACTTTGATATAAACAATTTTTTAAAAAAAAATCATCTTTATGCGAAACGTATTGATTTTGAGGGATCTACTGTGTTAACTACAGCTATTGGCACAAACAGAGCCATCGACCAGACAGCAAAAACACCCACATTGATGAGCATAAAATGCCAAAAACCAAGCTCAACAGGCACTTTTGAGAGGTAATAAGATTCTTCGGGAAGACCTATCCATCCGAAACGTGATTGAAGAAAAATAAAAGCGAGCGCAAACAGATTGCCAGCTATCATGCCTTGGCCGAGCAGGCGATAAGTGCGCAACAAAAATACGCGTCGCACAAAGGCATTGCTGGCTCCCATCGCTTTGAGCAGCCCGATGGCCGATGTACGCTCGAGAATGAGAATGAGCAGGGTGCTTACCATCGTAATGCCCGAAACAAATACCATGAGAATCAGAATAATCCACACATTAACATCTTGAAGACTCAACCAGTCATAAATCTGTGGGTTGCTCTCTTCGGTGGTTTTGAGGTCAAGTTGTGCAGGCAACCTGAAATACAAATCATCGGCAAACTCCCGCAGACGTTTCGGATTTTTGAGTCGGATTTCAATTTCACCGTATTGATCAGATTGCCAATTATATAGCTTTTGAACATGACGAATATCGGCAAAAACATAACGCTGATCAAACTCCACCAATCCCGTTTCATAGATTCCGCTAATGGTAAACTTGCGTGCCCGAGCCTGTTTGTTTTCGCCATCAACAAACCACATTCGCAAAGCTTGCCCCGGGCTAAGCCGCAGCTTTGCCGCAATGGCAGCCGACACCAACACCTGATTGCTTGCCGAGCTATCCGAAAACGATGGCAGTTCACCTTCGGTAAGACGGGCAGAAAAATATGACCAGTCGTAATCACGACCTACGCCTTTCAATATCACGCCAAGCATTGCTTCTTCAGTGCGGATGATGCCGCCTTTATCGGCTACGGCCTGCCAGCTCATAATTTGCGGGTCGTTGGCAAGAGTATCGCGAAGGGCTTCAGTCAATGAAAATGGTGTTGATTCGGCAGAAAAGTTGGAATTCAAAGCTTTGATGGAGGCATCCGACATGAGGCCGGTTACTTTTTCGCGAATCTGATTTTTGAAGCCCACAACCACGGCCACCGATATCATCATCACTGCGAGCCCGAGAGCAACACTTAAAACTGCAATGCGCGTGATGATAGACGACATCGAAGTTTTGTCCGACGAAAATATTCTGGAAGAAAGAAAAGCTTCTGGCCGCATTTTTGTTGTAATTTGGCAAAATTAATCATTCCGCTCCAATGAACACACAACTCATTTTTCGGCTTTTCTTTTCCGTTGCCTCTTTCTTGTACGGTATGAATGTTTTTTCACAGCCCCAATGGGTCAATGAACACAATTTGCACACAGGCGCACAGCAAACGGAAGCCTATTCCGATTTGCTACACGGGAAAAAAGTGGCAGTTGTGGCCAATCAAAGCAGCCTGATCGGGATGGTTCACCTGGTGGACAGCCTTCTTCATCTTAAAGTGGACATCGTGAAGATTTTCACTCCCGAGCACGGTCTAAGTGGTAAAGCCGATGCGGGGGCTAGCGTTAGCTCATCGGTTTACGGCGATACGGGCATACCCGTCATTTCGCTTTATGGCAAGAAAAAGCAGCCCTCTCCTGCCGATATGGCCGGCATTGATCTGGCAGTTTTCGATCTTCAGGATGTAGGTGTGAGGTTCTACACTTATATTTCCACCTTAACCTATATAATGCAAGCTTGCGCAGAAGCCGGTATCCCGTTGATTGTGCTCGACCGTCCAAACCCCAATGCTTTTTATGTGGACGGCCCTGTCCTTGAACCTGCATTCCGTTCTTTTGTGGGTCTGCATCCCGTACCGGTTGTTTATGGCCTCACCATAGGCGAATATTCCATGATGGTCAATGGCGAGAACTGGCTCGAAAACGGAAAAATGTGCAAACTGACAGTAATTCCGCTCAAAGAATATACCCACCGGATGATTGTTGAACTCGCACAAAACCCCTCGCCCAACCTCAAAAGCTGGAAAGCGGTTTACCTCTATCCATCGGTCTGTCTTTTTGAAGGTACGGTGATGAGCGTTGGTCGTGGAACCGAATTTCCGTTTGAGGTTTATGGTCATCCCGAACTGAAAGAGCTCGGATTCCAATTTATTCCACAAAAAATGTCTGGCGCCAGCGATCCAAAATTTCTCGGACAGAAGTGTTATGGTGAACGTCTGAGCGCTTTTGCCTCAAATTATGCTACAAATCCAGGCCGACTTCATTTGGATTGGCTCATCAGGGCTTATCAACTTTTAGGGCAAAAAACCTTGTTCTTTAACACCTATTTCAATTTGTTAGCCGGCAATACTAGGCTCAGGCAACAGATTGAGGCCGGAATGAGTGAGGCAGCTATCCGAAAAAGCTGGGAAAGCGATTTACAGGTATATAAAAAAATCAGGGCAAAGTATCTGCTTTACCCTGATTAATATTTTCAAAGAAAATTTAGATTGTCCGCCCCGGATACACTTTCAGGGACTCTTCCAACACTTTCATTGACT
>JBDHYV010000278.1:0-3685 GCA_039811545.1 Bacteroidales bacterium
AACGGTGATGGTCGCTCTTGCCGGCATCGTCATCACCGGAGTGCTGCTTGCCAAAAATGTGAAAGGTGCCTTGCTCATCGGAATCGTTGCCTCAGCACTTATCGGACTGCCTCTTGGCGTTACGCAAACTCCACAATCAAGTTTGTTTTCGCTGCCACCTTCGCTTTCGCCGATTTTCATGAAATTTGAATTCAATCGCATTTTTACTCTCGATATGGTGGTCATTGTCTTCACCTTCCTGTTTGTGGATATGTTTGATACAGTCGGAACATTGGTGGGTGTGAGCGACAAGGCCCAATATGCTGGGGCCTGGCGGTGAGGTGCCAAGAGCAAAACAAGCCTTATTTGCCGATGCCTTTGGCACTACTTTCGGCGCAATGCTCGGCACGAGCACCGTGACAACTTATGTCGAAAGTGCTTCGGGAGTAGCCGAAGGCGGGCGAACCGGACTCACCTCGCTCACTGTGGCAGGACTTTTTCTGTTGTCGCTTTTCCTGGCTCCTCTATTCTTGATTATTCCCTCGGCAGCAACCGCCCCAGCACTGTTCCTAGTCGGACTTTTTATGCTTTCTCCTATCCTCAAAATTGTTTTCAACGACTTCACCGAGTCAATCCCGGCCTTCTTTACCATCATCATGATGCCGTTAACCTATTCCATCGCCGAAGGAATTGTTTTCGGAATGTTGTCCTTCGTCATCCTTAAAGTATTGTCAGGAAAATATAGGGATGTTGCATTGGTAATGTATATCCTTGCAGCACTGTTTGTTCTGAAATTCTTCGCCGGATAATAAACTAACCGAATCCAGGCTTGATCCATCGGGGTTTAACGGTGATTTACACAAAAGCATTTCAGCCCTCCGACCCCAAAGATTGGTAGGAGGGCTGAATGATTAGGATTGTCTTTTTTAAACAGTGTAGTTGGAAATATTACTTCGTCCAATGACTAAAAGGCTCTGACATAGATCCTTTTATATAAATGAGCCGCCTCAAATTGTCTTTGCTGTTTTTAATACGTTTTTTCCGGTCTCATTTATATCTGATCCATTTCCACAACTCGCTGTAAGTGATTTTTTTGCCATACATCAAGATACCGGTGCGATAAATTTTTGCAGCCAGCCATGTGGTGAGAATAAACCCGCCGATGAGAAGTCCGATAGAGAGGATGAGTTCATGGTAAGGCACTCCGAACGGCAGCCGCACCATCATGATGATGGGCGAAGTGAAGGGAATAAGCGAGAGCCACAATGCCAGAGGCCCGTCGGGGTTATTGGTAACAAAGTTGGAAACCACAAATCCAAGAATTAATGGTAGTGAAACGGGCAGCATAAACTGTTGGGTGTCGGCTTCGTTGTCAACTGCCGAACCGATGGCAGCAAACAGGGCGGCATAAAGCAAATAGCCTCCAAGAAAATAAAATGCAAAACTGAAAAGAATCAGCGGAAAGTTGATGGTAGAAATGATGTCGTGTACCTGACTGACCATCATCTGGGTTTGGCTCCCCGAGATGTCAATGCCTTGCTGCATCAGGCTTCCCTGAACGGCCGAAGGTTGCAGCGTATCGCCAAATGCAAAGGTGAAAGCACCGTAAAGAATGAAGGTGAGTGCCACCCACAAAAAAAACTGGGTAAGTCCAACCAAAGCAATTCCGGTGATTTTGCCCATCATCAATTGAAAAGGCTTTACTGACGAAACCATCACCTCGATGATGCGGTTGGTTTTCTCTTCGATCACTCCTCGCATTACCTGTGAGCCAAACAGGAAGATGAAAAAATAAACGACAATGGCCGAAATAAATCCGAGAGCCACTTTCACCTCATCATAGCTTTTTGTTTCTGACCCGGTTTCATCAAGCCGAATGCTGACGATGTTCACCGTTGCTTTCGACTCCCGAATCACCTGAGGGTCAATGCCGGCAGCCAAAAGCTTGCGATTTTCAATCTCAGTCTTGATGATGTTGCGCACCAAAGATTTCACCGTAGGCGAAGCCTGTTTGGCACTGAACAACTCTGCATTTGTCGGCACATTGAATTCCGGGAGGGGAATATAGAGCAGGGCATCATAAAGCCCTTGGTTCACCTTTTTCTTGTTGTCGGCCAGATTGCCCTCCGCCTCGCTGAAAAGAATATTATCAGTTGATTCGAATTTGCCTGTAAACCAACCTGTTTCGTCGAGGATGGCAACCTTTTTCTGCCCGACATCCTGAACCGTAGCCAGAATCACCGGTACCACCATGAGCGCGGCCATCAGCAGCGGCCCGAGAAAGGTCATCACAATGAAACTTTTCTTTCTGACACGTGTGAGGTATTCACGCCGCAGAATGAGGAGGGTCTTATTCATGGTGTTCGGTGCTTGGAGTGTGTGAGTTTTTTTGCTGTTGCACAAGTTTGATAAAAATATCGTTCATGCTGGGCAAAACTTCTTTAAAACCAATGATGCTGGCTTTTGGCAGCAGAGCCGTCAGCACATCGTTGGGCTCAACAACCTGCTGACTCTGAATACGCAACAGTGTCTCACCGAAGCTGTTGATTTTTTCATCGAGCAAACGGAAACCGTCAGGAAGTATGGCTTGTGCAGAATCGTGGAGGTTGGCAAGCTGCAGTTCGAAAGTGTGAGAGCGATAGCCTCGCTTGATTTCTTCGACTGTGCCGTCCAAGATTTTTTCGCCGCAATGGATCAGGGCGATATGGTCGCAAAGTTCTTCGACCGATTCCATGTTGTGGGTCGAAAAAAGGATGGTCGCCCCTTGATCGCGCAAACGCAATATCTCGGCTTTGAGAAGATTCACGTTTACTGGATCGAAGCCGCTGAATGGCTCATCGAAAATGAGAAACTGTGGCTCATGGATCACTGTGATAATAAACTGAATCTTTTGCTGCATGCCTTTGCTTAGCTCTTCCACTTTCCTGTTCCACCAGCCTGCAATATCAAATCGCTCGAACCAATGTCTGAGTCGGCGTTGGGCTTCGGCTTTGTCAACCCCTTTGAGCTGAGCCAGATACAGTGCTTGCTCGCCAACTTTCATCTTTTTGTAAAGCCCACGTTCTTCGGGCAGGTAACCAATTAATTCGCTGTGATTCTGGTTCAAAGGTTCGCCGTTGAGCCTCACTACGCCTTGGTCGGGTGCGGTGATCTGGTTGATGATGCGGATGAGCGAAGTTTTTCCTGCTCCATTCGGGCCAAGAAGCCCAAAGATGGATTGCTTCGGCACGCTAATGCTTACATCATTGAGTGCCAGATGGTTGGCATAGTGCTTGACCACCTTTTCTGCATCTAAAGCAATACTGTTCATTTAACTGAAATATTCCCGCATTCGGTCGAAGAAGCGCTTTTCGCTGTCTGTGGGATTGGGTTTAAAATTCGTAGAGTTTTGGAGTTGTTCCATCTGTTCTTTTTCGCTCTTTGTCAGCTCCTTTGGAATCCAAACGTTGATATTCACTAAAATGTCGCCAGTGCCATAGCTGTTTACGCTGGGCAGTCCTTTCCCTTTCAGGCGTAATATCTTGCCAGGCTGGGTGCCGGGAGCGATCTTTACACGGGCTTTGCCATCTATGGTAGGCACTTCAACCTGAGCCCCAAGAGCTGCGTCCGGAACACTGATGAAAAGATTGTGAATCAAGTTATTGCCATCGCGTTCGAGTTCGGGATGTTTTTCTTCTTCAATGAGAACAATCAGGTCGCCCGGAAC
>JBDHYV010000279.1:0-3662 GCA_039811545.1 Bacteroidales bacterium
CTTCGGGCTTGAGTTGTTGGTTGCGCAAAAACGAAAAACGATTCAGCACCTCTTTCCGGCTTTCGTTACTGAAAACTATCACATCATCGCCATCGCTGTTGGCCGGAAAGATGCCGGCCACCCCGTGTGCAGTGAGCAGTTTTTCATCCACAATTTTTTTCAACAGCATTTGTGCTTCGTCGTAGAGTTTTCGGGCTTCGTTGCCCTTCACAGGATCATCAAAAATCTGCGGATACTTCCCGTTCAGTCGCCAGGAGTGGAAAAAGAACGTCCAGTCAATGAAAGGCAGGAGTGTTTCCAGATTTTGATGGCGGAAGGTGAAAAGTCCTGTTTTTGACGGTTTTCTTACCGTTGTGGTATCGAACAAGCCGACAAAACGATTGGAACGTGCCTGCTCGAGGCTCACATAATGTTCTTCTTGTCGGCTTTCTAAGTATTTAACCCTCAGTTGTTCGTAACGTGCTTTGGTTTGACCGATGAAGGCTTCCTTTTTTTGTGGTGAGATCAATTCGGACAATACGGCGGTTACCTTGGAGGCATCGCGTACATGCACCACCGGATGGCTTGTCAGAGGATCAATTTTGACGGCCGTATGGATTTCGCTGGTGGTGGCGCCGCCAATGAGGAGCGGCCAACTCAGACCCAAACGCTCCATCTCGGCCGCCACATGCACCATCTCTTCGAGCGAGGGCGTGATGAGACCGCTCAGGCCAATGGCATCTACCTTTTCGGCCTCGGCCACCTGCAAGATCTTTTCGGCCGGAACCATCACGCCTAAGTCAATCACCTCGAAGTTGTTGCACGAAAGAACCACCCCGACAATGTTTTTTCCGATGTCGTGCACATCGCCTTTTACAGTGGCCAAGAGTACTTTACCAGCTTTACTGCTCCCTTGTGTCTGTTCCTGTTCGATAAACGGAAGGAGAATTGCTACGGCTTTCTTCATCACGCGGGCACTTTTCACTACCTGAGGCAGAAACATTTTGCCGCTGCCAAACAGCTCGCCAACGATGCCCATGCCGTCCATCAGCGGCCCTTCGATCACGTTGAGGGCGCGGGGATAATGTGGCCGGGCTTCCAATACATCGGCTTCAATGAAATCGGTGATACCTTTCACTAAAGCGTGTTTAAGGCGTTCGATCACTGTCTGTTGTCTCCATAGGTTAAGGTCGTTGGTTTTCTGGTCTTTGGCTTTCAGGTTTTCGGCAAAGAGCAGCAGTCGTTCGGTGGCATCGGTGCGACGGTTGAGCACCAAGTCTTCGGTGAGTTTCAACAGGTCGGCAGGAATCTCGTCGTAAATCTGCAACATTCCGGGGTTCACGATGCCCATATCCATCCCGGCTTTGATGGCGTGATAGAGGAATACCGAATGAATGGCTTCCCTCACAGTGTCATTGCCTTTGAAGGCAAAGGAGAGATTGCTTACGCCTCCGCTCACGCGGGCAAATGGCAGGTTCTCCTTGATCCAGGCTGTGGCCTTGATGAAGTCAATGGCGAAGTTGTTGTGTTCGTGAAGTCCCGTTCCGACAGCTAAAATGTTGGGATCGAAGATGATGTCTTCCGGTGGGAACTCGACTTTCTGTGTGAGTATGTCGTATGCCCTCTGGCAGATGGCCGTTTTGCGCTCAAAACTTGCGGCCTGACCTTGCTCGTCGAATGCCATCACCACCACTGCCGCGCCATATTGCCTTATTCGTCCTGCCTGCCGCACAAATTCGTCTTCGCCTTCTTTCAGGCTGATGGAGTTGACAACCGCTTTGCCCTGAAGACATTTCAGCCCGGCCTCGATCACCTCCCATTTCGATGAGTCAATCATAACGGGCAATTTTGCAATGTCGGGTTCCGACATCATCATGTTCAGAAATCTGACCATCTCTGTTTTGGCGTCGAGCATGGCATCGTCCATGTTCACGTCAATCATCTGTGCACCGCCTTCTACCTGATGGCGGGCCACACTCAACGCTTCTTCATATTTCTTTTCGCGGATCAGGCGGGCAAAACGCAACGAGCCACTCACATTGGTTCGCTCACCAATGTTGATAAAGTTGGATTCGCGGTTTACCTTGAGCGGCTCTAAACCGGCGAGGACTGTTGTTTTTTCGTGAGCTTGTGGGATGCGGACCTTCCCTTGTTTTGCCTGTTGTGCAAACTCTCTGATGTGGGCTGGTGTGGTGCCGCAGCAACCTCCCACGATGTTTACAAAGCTGTTGTTTACAAAGTCGTGGATGTGTTGCCCCATCACCTCCGGGCTCTGGTCGTAGGCACCCAGCTCGTTGGGCAGGCCGGCATTGGGGTAGGCACTCACAGGGATGGTAGCTAAGCGCGACAGGGTTTCGATGTATGGCCGCATCTCTTGGGTGCCCAACGCACAGTTGAGACCGATGCTCAGCAGGTCGAGATGGCTCACCGAGTGCAGAAAAGCTTCCACTGTTTGCCCCGACAAGGTGCGTCCGCTGGCATCGGTGATGGTTCCCGAAACCATGACGGGAATCTTCCGGCCCAGCTCATGCTGAAGCTGTTGAATGGCAAAGAGTGCGGCTTTGGCGTTCAAGGTGTCGAAGATAGTCTCCACCAACAGGATGTCGGCACCTCCTTCCATCAGTGCCGAAGCTTGTTCGTAGTAGTTGTTCACAAGCTGGTCGTAGGTTACCGCCCGAAAACCAGGGTCGTTCACGTCGGGCGACATGCTGGCTGTCTTGTTGGTCGGTCCCATCGCGCCGGCTACAAAACGGGGTTTTTGCACATCGCGGAGGCTGAACTCATCGGCCACTTCGCGTGCCAGCCGCGCAGCAGCCACATTGATCTCGCGCACAAAGGCTTCCAAACCGTAATCGGATTGCGAGATGCGGGTGGCATTGAAAGTGTTGGTTTCGATGATGTCGGCACCGGCTTCGAGATACTCGCAATGAATGGTGCTGATGATTTCGGGACGGGTCAGACATAAAAGGTCGTTGTTGCCTTTGAGGGGATGAGGATGGTTGGCAAACCGCCCGCCACGATAGTCGGCTTCGGTCAGCCGGTATTGCTGAATCATGGTGCCCATTGCACCATCGAGAATGAGAATCCTGTCGTTCATCAGTTCTCTGACAGGAACTGCGCACTTTTCCATAAACAATTGAGTTTTTAAAGATGTAAAAAGTTGTATTTCATCGCTGTTTTAGCGGCACATTCGGTATCCGATCCAACGAAAATCAACTCTTGACATGCGGTTACACATTTAATTTATAATCACCCGCTTTCGCGGGATTAGGTTTTAGCACCACTCCACAAGGGGAAGGTTGCTAGAGCTTCGATGAGCCTAATCTCTCCGCTCTTCTTTATAAACCAAAAGGACCCTTTCTTTTAGAGGAAGGACTCTTGATGTATGAGCCGCAAAGATAAATTTTTTTCAAACTTCGTTCTTGCGATATTTTTTTGACGTAGGTTAAGGCTTGCTACGGAATTGTTACAACCTTAACTTCATCAAAGGCCCAGCTTGCCTTGAACCCAGATTGCGCATTAGAAAATGGGAAATCAAATTGATGAGATTGACTCCAGAGGGAAGTGAACCATTTTCTTCGTTTTTTGATGAGAGCTATTTTGAGTACTATCTGCTCATTTACTTTTTCAAAGTATGCTCCAATTGCAAAAGTTCGGAAACGCAATGTTGATAGCCTTTTCTG
>JBDHYV010000280.1:0-3626 GCA_039811545.1 Bacteroidales bacterium
GTCTTTTTCTCTCTTTCATGTGTCAAATTTATTAAAACCATTTTTCCTCTTTGACACAGTTTTTTGAATAGTCTCGCGAGCCCCACCCCAAAACGCCTTAACACCTTAACATTTTAACACCTTAACGAATAAACAACTCAACAACTCAACACAGAAAACCCTCAAAACTTCCCCTGGCCAACACCTCAGTGGATGAGAGCGAGTAGTTGCGAAAAGATAATCATCAGCACTAAAGCAGTTGGATAAACAGTGGCATATCCCACCGATGGTGCGTCGCTTTCGGTTTTGCTGTCAATGGCTGCTAATCCCGGCGTGCTGGTCATGGCTCCGGTGATGACTCCCAACAGGCTCAAAAAATTCATTTTCATGACCCAGTGGCCGATAGCTAATCCGGCCACCATGGGCAGGGTGGTGATAACGGCACCGATCAGGATAAGTTGGAAGCCATTTTCGGATAAAGCCTGGCCAATCTCACTCCCGGCGCTTGTACCCACACTAGCCATGAAAAGCAATAACCCGAGCTTGCGAAGCAGTTGATTGCCACTGCCCGACATAGACCATAAAATAGGGCCTGTTCGTCCTATATTGCTTAAAACCAATGCTGTGGTAAGTACTCCACCGGTGAGCCCAAGGCTGAAATTGAACAGGTTTCCAACGGGGATTGAGATGGAGCCTACCAGAATGCCCAATACAACGCCAAGCGAGATGGGTAAGAAATTTGTTTCGGACAGGCGTTTTTCATCGTTTCCCAGTAGGCGCATCACTTCCTGAATTTCCTGGCTTGAGCCGGAAATGAGTAATTTATCGCCAAATCTCAACTTGCTGTGTGGTAGTGGGTTAAGGTCAATCCCACTCCTGCGGATGCGGGTGATGGTGGCATTATAAGCTGTCAGGTTGAGTTCACGGATACTCTTGCTCACCACATTTTTATTGGTAACGAGCACCCAACTCACCGTAAACCGGCCATCGAAGGGGAGATCAATCTTCACAGCCTCGCCGAGCAGTAGTTCTAATCGTGCAATGGCCTGGACATCGCCAACTACTTTCACAAAATCGCCCAAAAAAAGGCGTGTTGTGGCTGAAGGTGCCACCACATTGCCATCGTGACTCACGCGCGAAACTACTCCTCCTGTGATGCGCCGTATGTCAATATCTTTGATAAACTTCCCGTGTATATTGGAATTTGTGATCTTCAGTACGCGGTTGGTCAGCTCAGGGTTTTCTTCGTGCAATTGTGCCAGATAGTCGTCTTCTTCGTTGTGCAAATCAACCTTAAACCAGCTCGGAACAAATTGGACGAACAAGATGACCAACACAACGCCGGCAGGATAGGCAATGCCGTAGCCTACGGCGGTGATGGGCGATCCGGTGGCTTCTACTGCGGCCGCAAGTCCGGGAGTGCTGGTGAGTGCGCCGTTGAACAATCCAACACCCATATCCACAGGCACATCCAAAAAATGGATGGCGACAAAGGTGAGCGCTGCAGCAACGCTGATGACAACAAAGCCGATGGCAACCAATTGTTTGCCATAACGCAGCACAGCATCAAAAAATCCCGGCCCGGCCTGAATGCCAATGGTAAAGATAAACAACAGCAAACCAAGGGTTTGGAATACCGGCGGGACGGTATAACCAAAATGTCCCAACAGCATGGCCACAAAAATAACTGCCGACGAATCGAGCGAAAAGCCTTTATATTTAAGACTTCCGATCATTAGCCCAAAGCTAAGGATGACAAAAAGAACGAAATAACCCTGATGCAGTGTTTCGAGCATGGTTCAAAGGTTTAGCGTTAACCAACAGCATTGATGGAGTTGGCCAAAATTCAAAAGAACAAAATTAGAGATTAATGGCTTTGGTTTCACCGGTTGGTGCTGCGATATCCATTATTCCCGATTTTGAGGCGGGGTTAAGCCTTTTCTGTGTATTTTTACGGCATGAAATCATTAAAATCTCTTTTATGAACGAAATCAAAACCTACATCGAAAGCAACAAATCCCGTTTTCTTGATGAGCTTTTTGGGCTGATTCGAATTCCTTCCATCAGTTCGCTCAGTGAGCATAAGGCCGATATGGTGAGGGCCGCCGAATATTGGGCCGACAGTATTCTGAAAGCCGGAGCCGACAAGGCAGTGGTGATGCCTTCGGACGGCAATCCGGTGGTCTATGGCGAAAAAATCATTGATCCGAAACTGCCTACAGTGTTGGTGTATGGTCATTACGACGTGATGCCCGTTGATCCCCTTGAGTTGTGGAAAAGCCCGCCTTTTGAGCCCGAGATTCGCGAAGGCCGGATTTGGGCACGTGGTGCCGACGACGACAAAGGACAGGCTTTCATGCACGCCAAAGCTTTTGAGGCATTGGTGAAAACCGGAAATTTGGTCTGTAATGTGAAATTCATGATCGAAGGGGAAGAAGAAATTGGCTCGCCC
This sequence comes from Bacteroidales bacterium, assembly GCA_039811545.1. GTDB lineage: Bacteria > Bacteroidota > Bacteroidia > Bacteroidales > F082 > JALNZU01. Next base: position 2,432 of record JBDHYV010000280.1, read on the forward strand.
AACCTCGGAAAATGGTGCAGCGAACATAAAGAAATGTTGAAGGCCGACATTATTCTGGTCTCCGATACCAGTATGATTGGACGCGATATTCCTTCTATCACCACAGGTTTGCGTGGTTTGGCGTATTGGCAGGTGGAAGTAACAGGACCTAACCGCGACCTGCATTCCGGACTTTTTGGCGGCGCAGTGGCTAACCCTATCAATATTTTGGCCAAGATGGTGGCTTCGATCACCGATGAAGACAACCATATCACTATACCCGGTTTTTATGACGATGTGCTGGAAGCCTCGCCCGCCGAACGTGAGCTGCTGAACCGTGCTCCTTTCAGCGAAGAAGCTTATAAAACAGCTCTCGATATTGCTGCACTTCATGGCGAAAAGGGCTATACAACCATCGAGCGCACCGGCATCAGGCCCTCGTTCGACCTGTGTGGCATCTGGGGCGGATACACAGGAGAAGGCGCTAAAACGGTTCTGCCCTCCAAAGCTTATGCGAAAATCTCGAGCCGATTGGTGCCAAACCAACATCATAAAAGAATTGAAGTGCTGTTTAAAGAACATTTTGAGAAAATTGCACCAAAATCTGTGAAAGTGAAAGTGGAATATCTGCATGGCGGCCAGGCCTATGTGTGCCCGATTGACATTCCGGCTTACAAAGCAGCCGAAAAAGCGTATATGCAAACCTTTGGAAAACAGCCCATTCCTACCCGTAGCGGCGGCAGCATCCCCATAATCTCCACATTTGAAGAAATATTGGGTATCAAATCGGTGCTAATGGGATTTGGCCTCGAATCAGACGCCATTCACTCGCCCAACGAGAATTATCCGTTGGAGAATTTCTACAAAGGGATTGAAACAATCACCTGGTTTTATCACCATTTTGCCGGTGGCCAACCGGTCTAAAAACTCAATATCAAAGCAAAAAGAGAGGCTGCCCAAAGGGTGGCCTCTCTTTTTTATCGTTGGTCGAACAGAATTATTCTTTGAAACTAAATTGATCTTTCAGTCGGATATCGTTGGAGGCCGAACCCATCATGAGCAGAAATTCGCCGGCTTCGGGAGCCCATGTTTCATCCAACCGCCAAAAAGCCAGGTCGTTGGCTGCGATCTTGAAATTCACCTTTTTGCTTTCGCCTTTGGCAAGAACTACTTTTTCAAACCCTTTAAGTTGCATCATCGGACGGCTAATGCCTTT
>JBDHYV010000281.1:0-3596 GCA_039811545.1 Bacteroidales bacterium
ATTGTGTTGCTTCGTAGGAAATGGCAGACAGCTAACCCTTTTTCGGAAACAAAAAATGCTTAATTTTGCCGCTTTTAACGGTTTCTGTCAGACACAGGACGAATATACTATACACAACACAGAATCAACACATTAACCCAGATACTATGGCTAAGTACCAGAACATTGTCATTACCGGAACAGGGAGTTTCATTCCCGAAAGAGCAGTATCAAACGCTGATTTTCTTCATCAGTCCTTTTATGAGAAAGACCAAAGTCCCATCACCAATCCAGGCGAAGAAATCATACGTAAATTTCAGGAAATCACTGGTATAGGCGAGCGTCGTTGGGCCGATAATCAGATGAATAATTCGGATATTGCCGCTTTGGCAGCCCGCGAAGCCATCCGCGACAGTGGCATTGACCCCGAAACCATTGATCAGATTATTGTAGCACACAATTTTGGCGATGTGCCGTACGGAACGATTCAGACCGATATGCTGCCCAGCATTGGTTCGCGGGTGAAAAAGATATTGGGCATCAAAAATCCGTCGTGCATCCCTTACGACATCATCTTTGGATGTCCGGGCTGGGTTCAGGGAATGATTCAGGCATACTCGTTCCTTCGTTCGGGCATGGCCAAACGTTGCTTAGTGATTGGCACCGATACATTGAGTCGAATGATTGACTTTTTCGACCGCGATGCCATGATTTTCAGCGATGGTGCCGGTGCTGTCATCGTGGAACTCGTGGAAGAGGACGAAGCTCGTGGGTTTCTCTCACATTCGTTTGCATCGCACACACAAGACGAGGTAGGCTATCTTTATCTGGGTCCGGCGAACAAGCCTGGAAGCGACCACAACATTCGGTATATCAAGATGTTGGGTCGTAAGATTTACGAATATTCCCTTACTCAGGTTCCGGTAGCCATGAAATTAGCCTTAGAAAGATCCGGGCAGCCGGTTCAGGACTTGAAGAAGATTCTCATTCATCAGGCCAACGAAAAGATGGACGAGGCCATCATCCAGCGTTTTTACAGGCAATATCACCTCAAGGCCGATGTTGCCAATGTAATGCCCATGAATATACGCACCTTGGGCAACAGTTCAGTAGCCACCATCCCAACGCTTTACGATATGATTCTTAAAAATCAGCTTCAAGGCCACAGCATCCATGCGGGCGACCTGCTGCTGTTTGCCTCTGTGGGTGCCGGGATGAATATCAACGCTTTCGTTTACAGGCAGTAAGAGCCCCCAATGAAGGGAAAAGTGCTTGTCTTAGGAGCCTCCGACAGGCCTGAACGATTTGCGTTTCGCGCGGTAAAACTACTGCTCGCCAACGGCTATGACGTGATTGCCGTTGGTAACAGACCTAACCCTCATTTCGATACTCCAATACTTACCAGAATACCTCTCGACGAAAATATTGATACTGTTTGCCTTTATCTGAATCCCGAACGGCAAAAAGCTTTTCAGAATCAAGTTATCAGGCTTTCTCCACAACGTATTATTTTCAATCCAGGAACAGAAAATCCTGATTTTGCGGAGCTGGCACAACAAAATGACATACAAACCGTTGAAGATTGTACGCTGGTGATGTTGAACAGCGGATATTTTTAAACGAATACGCCACAAACATTTATCTTTGCCCGTTGAGATACCTGATGAACCATCTAGCCTTGAATCTCCAGATACTTTTTCGTCCTCTTTTGCGAGGCTGTCTTATTTTTGCCGCTCTTAACGCGCTTCCCATTATCGGCAGAGCACAGCCCGACTGTACCATCACCAGCGACCATCCGATGCCGGTGTGCAAAGGGACTCAATTTCAGCTTTCTGCCATTCAGGCTCCGGGATGCGTCTATTCATGGTCGGTAAGCACAAGCAGCAGCCCTATCATTGCGTTGCAGGCAACTATCAATCAAACTGTTACGCTCACGGTTACCGATACTGTCAAACAGTTGAGTTGTACCAGTCAGCCTTTTGAGATAGAAGTTTACCCCAGCGTTCAGATTCAGTTTGAACAGATGCAGCTCACCTGTTCCAATTCGGACAACGATAACGGTCAGACGGCAATGGTGCGTGCCTCAGCCACCGGCCAGAGTGGACCTTACACCTATCAGTGGGATGTACGGCCAACCCAAATTGCCCCCGGAAATCCCTCTTTGGCCATCGGACTCAAAGCACATCAGCGATACGCCATCAAAGTAACCGACCAAAACAACTGTATTGTGCGCGACACCTTTTTCACACGTGCTTATCCCAATCCGGTAATCGAAGTCTTTAGTAATCCCGACACGGCCTTCATCCAGAAACCGTATGTGAATTTCGAATATGTCAACAAATCGGCCGACAGCATCCGGGTTACCAGCCAATATTGGGAAATGGGTGACGAAAGTCAACGTGTAGAGCTAGAAAAGCCGATGCACACTTATACCGAAATTGGCGATTATAAAGTTGTCCTCACGGTCTATAACAGCTTCGGTTGCGACACCGTTTATTTCAAAGACGTGAAGGTGATGCCCATCAAACTGAGCATCCCCAATATCATCACACCCAACAACGACGGCATCAACGATGTGCTGGTGATTACAGAAGGTTCTACCGACAAACCCACAGATGGGCTAAAATCGGGAGCTTCGTTGCAGGAAGGAGGAGTCAGGCCACTTTCGGCTTACTACAAGAAAACAGCCCTCACTATTTTCAACCGTCAGGGTCGAATTATGTATGAATCAACTGATTATAACAACGACTGGGGAGGAAAAGGCCTGAGCGACGGAATTTATTTCTATGTACTCAAATGCGAAGGTTTTAAGAGTAACGATGTGTACAAGGGCAGCATCACCATTTTTGGTAGTGGCAATTGACCGGCACCTGTCGAAGAAATTTATTTACTTTTGCATTGATTATTTTTGACGCTTAAAATCGCTCATGACAAAGATTTCTAATTTCACAACGATGTCATTTTCAGCTTATTACCGCTCAGCGCAAGGATTGGTTTCTTTTTTATTTCTTATTTTTCTTTTTTCGTCATGCCATCACAATTCCGGACGAACTGGGTCTTTGGTGAACAATCCCAATTCGGCGACAGAAAATCCCAAGGCCAAAACAGCACGGATAAGTTTCAGCAAAACCGAACACGATTTTGGTCGTCTTATCCAGGGTGAAAAAGTGATTCAAATCTTCCATTTCACCAACACAGGCGATGCCGACCTGATTATCAGTTCGGTAAGTGCCAGTTGCGGCTGTACGGCGAGCAAGTTTACCAAAGACCGCATCAAGCCCGGCGAGCAAGGTCAGATCGAAGTCACCTTCGATTCATCAGGTCAAAAAGGCATTCAAAACAAAACCGTTACCGTTTTGTGCAACGGCCAGCCGCCCACCACCGTGCTGCGGCTTAAAGCACAGGTTGCCACTGCATTATCATACTAATCCAACATCAATATGAATTATCTTAACATTTTACTTTTTGCACCGCCTGCCGACGGACAGGCTTCGGGCGGCATCATGTCGTTCATCCCATTGATTCTCATCATGGTGGTATTCTATTTCTTTTTCATCCGGCCACAGATGAAGAAAGCAAAAGACCAGAAAAAATTCCGTGAAGCTCTCCAGAAAGGC